>JBEKSO010000005.1:0-23636 GCA_049516935.1 Thermoguttaceae bacterium | reverse complement strand
AACACAATTGCACCGCAGCAAACAAAGTCGAGCGACCTCGCGTGGCAGAGCCTCGGGCTGCAATTTTTCGATACATTTCGCCAGCTCTTGGCAGGTCATTGTCGTACCCCCTATGGAAAGATTTGCCCCGGAACGACATGAAGTCCGGTAAAATCCCCTTTCCGATAAATCGCTCCGCCAAGAAGGCCAAACGGAAGTCCGGAAAGGGAATCTACAAAAAAAGTCTAGCTTAAAGCAGCAATCGGAATAGAAGTCGGCCCCAAATACGACATTCAGGGGCATTTTAAAGTCTATCACCTCCGCTTTCAAAACCCGGAAATTCCCCAAATTCGATATCATCCGAGCAAAACGCACAGCTTGCCGGAAAAGAACGTGAAGTTATAATCCCGGTTTGCACAAAAGGTATGTAAAGCCGCGACCAGTGGTCGCGTTTTTGGAAAACCCAAGGATTTTCCAGATTATTCAGTGCGACCAATGGTCGCGGCTTTACAAAAAACTGTTGCAGTCGGCTTAGATTGCGGGTCGATCGAATCGATGCGATTAAGTCCCCCCTAATAGACGAGTTGCAATGCCTGAACTTGGCGTCAATATCGACCATATAGCCACAATTCGGCAAGCCCGGCGGACTTATGAACCGGATCCGGTTTGGGCGGCGGCCCTGGCGGAACTGGGAGGAGCCGATTGCATTACCCTGCATCTGCGCGAGGACCGGCGGCACATTAACGACCGCGATTTGCGAATCCTCCGTGAAACGGTTACCGTAAAACTCAACCTGGAAATGGCCTGCAACGAGGAGATTTTAAAGATTGCCTTAAGGGTCAAACCCGATCAGGCCACACTGGTGCCCGAACGCCGTGAAGAAATCACCACCGAAGGCGGGTTGGACATTATCACGCATAAAATGCGAGCCACCGACGCGACTGGCCGCCTGCAAGACGCCGGCATTTCAGTCAGTCTATTCCTGGATCCGGAAGCGCGGCAAATCGAGGAAGCGGCCCGCATGAAAGCCGATGCCGTGGAACTCCACACGGGTCAATACGCCGAATCCCGGCTTGGCGCCAAAAGACAAAAGGAACTGGAAAAACTGGAAACCATAGGCGCCGTGATTCGGCAATCGGGCATGGCCCTGCACGCAGGCCACGGCCTGAATTACCACAACGTCCGCCCCGTTGCCGCGATTGAAGGAATGCACGAATTGAATATCGGCCACAGCATTGTCGCCCGAGCGGTCATGGTCGGATTTCAGGAGGCCGTTCGGGAGATGAAACGCTTGGTCATATAATCGTTTTACATTTATTGAAGGTTAAAAAATCATCCCATGACAACACGCAGTGAAGATTTCGCCGGTTTATCGGTGGCCATGACCACGCCGTTTCGCAACGGCCAGGTGGATCTCGAGGCCTTGCAACAGCAAGTGGAGTTTCAGATAGCCGCGGGCACGACTTGCCTATGTCCGGCGGGTACCACGGGCGAATCGCCCACCCTCTCGCACCCGGAACACGAACGGGTAATCTCCGCCGTAATCGAGGCGGCCGCAGGCAGAATCAAGGTTATGCCCGGCACTGGGTCCAATAGCACAGAAGAAGCTTTGCACCTGACGCACTGGGCGGCCAAGACCGGCGCAGACGCCGTCTTAATAGTGGCGCCCTATTACAACAAGCCCACGCAAGAGGGGTTTTACCAGCATTTCAGAGTATTAGCCCAGGCCGTGGAAATACCGATTTGCGTGTACAACATACCCAGTCGCACGGGCAAGAATATCGAGCCCGATACAATCGCTCGCATGGCCGAACTGCCCAATATCACCATGGTCAAAGAGGCGACCGGCTCGATGGATCAGGCCTCGCAGATCATCAACAGCACCGATCTGACGGTCTTAAGCGGCGACGACAGCCTGACGCTGCCGCTTATGTCGATCGGCGGCCGGGGCGTGATATCCGTGGTTGGCAACATCATTCCAAAAGACGTGATGCTCATGATCCAGGCCTTCGAGCGCAACGATATGGCCGAAGCCCGGCGATGGCATCATAAACTATTCCATATGTGCCGCGACATGCTCGGTCTGGCAACCAATCCAATCCCCATTAAAGCCGCCATGAGCATGCTGGGCCGCGACACGGGCGAACTTCGCATGCCCTTAACACCGCTAACCCCCTCCGAGGGGAAAAAACTCCACGCAACTCTTAGCCGCTACGGGCTGCTTTAAGTTTCTTAAGTTAATCGGGAAAACACCATGCAAGGTTATATCTTTATAATCTTGATTAAAATGGTGATGTATTGTCATTTCAATCGTTAAGCCAACACATCTCTTGCATTGCCCATATCCGGCTTTTATTCAGAACTTTTACATACCATCGGGGTTAGTATGTAATGGTTTAGAGTGGTTATTGATTTTTTTCCTAGCAAGATATCAATCCAAGAGTTAACATGTAAAAGGTGGGATTGACGGCCTCAGTTCGTCAGAATGGGGGGGGAGAATTATTGGTTTATCCTTGCGGCGAACTTTCTTTAATCGGGTGTATGATTAAAAGCCCTATATTTTGGAGTGCGATCCTTGAACGCTTATATTGAAACCAACCGCGTAAATACCGATGTAGGCATCGGTTGCAACATTTTAAGGCCGATAATAACCGCCGCCGTGGCCTTGTTGTTATGTGCCATTTGGCCGGTAAGGGCCTTTAGCGCCGATGATTTCGTAGGCGTATTGTCATTAGCGGTTCAAGACGACGTAGCCGCGAAGTTGCAGCTCACGGCCGATCAGAAGACGCAACTGCATTCGCTAATCGACGACCGCGAAAACAAGGCCGTGGATTTGGTCATGCAAGCCAAGGATCTTTCCGCCGCCGATCGGGAGCAAAAAATGGCTGCCTTCCGCCAGGAATCGGAAACCAAGGGATTGGCTTTGCTTAACCCCGATCAGCAAAAAACGCTGGAGCAGATTCGCCTGGGCCGTTTGGGACTTGCCGCGTTGGCCGAACCGGCGATAGCCCAACGGCTTGCCCTATCGGACGAGCAAAAAAAACAGATCGCCGATCTCCTGGAAAAACGCAAACAGGATATCTCGAAAGCCGACGAGAGAAGGGCGCGTCTGGTTCAAGCCCTGGCCGAACGGAGTCTATCGGAGGTTCTGACCGAAAAACAAAAAGCCGATTGGAATGCCATGGCATTGACTGATATCGCGCCGGTGGATGCCGCCGCCGCAACGGCCGAGACGAAACCCGCGCAGCCGGATCAAGCCAAGCCTCAGGAACCCGCGGCGGAGAAACCGGCCGCCGCGACTGAAAAAGCGGCCGCCGTGGCCTCACCGGCCAAGCCCCGCGTCGAACTGCCGAAACATCCGGACAAGATCCGTTTTAAATTCGCATTTCAACCTTGGAAAGATGTACTCAACAGGTTCGCCGAGCAGGCCGATATGTCGTTGGTGATGGAAAACCCGCCTCCGGGCACGTTCAATTACAATGATGACAAGGAATTCACGCCCAAAGAGGCAATCGATTTATTAAATACCGTACTTTTGACCAAGGGATTTACACTGATTCGCCGCGATCGCATGTTGATGCTGGTTGATCTTGAGCGTGAAGGCGGGATCCCGGCCAATCTGGTCCCAGTTGTGCCGTTGGATACCTTGGACAAGCACGCCGATTCGGAAGTAGTCACGGTGATTTTCGACTTGTCGAAACTATCACCCGAAGAGGCTGAGGCGGAAATTGGAAAACTCCGCGGAAAGCTAACAGCAATAGTGACATTGCCCAAGTCGCGGAAACTTCAGGTTACCGATACGGTGGCGCAACTTCGGGTAATGAGCAAGGTTATTCAAAGCGTGGAAGATCCTCAGGGCATTAATTCCGGACAATTAAAAACATTTACCCTGCATTTTGTCACACCCGAGGATATTCTGCCTAATCTGCGGCAGTTGCTCGATATCCAAGCCGATCAATTTAAAACAGCCGACGGCTCCTTGCTATTGAGCATCGATACGAATGGCAAGCGTTTGATAGCCACCGGCAGGCCGGAAAAACTCGCCCGTTTGGAAGATATTTTAAAAGTGATCGATGTAAGTCGAAGTGGCGACTCCGGTGTCCTGGAAGGATCGCCGCAGGTGGAGGTTTACACAATAAATACGGCCGATCCGCAATCGACGCTGAAGGTGATGCAAACCCTTTTGGCCGGCCTGCCCGACGTGCGCATGGATATCGATCCCAAGACAAATAATTTGATCGTGCTTGCGCGGCCCGCCCAACACGCCACTATTCGGGCCGTCTTGGATCAGATGCAACACGACGCCCGGCAGGTGGCGGTGATCCGCTTGAAATTAGTCGATCCGCAAACGGCGGTGCTTTCGATCAACAAGCTTTTCGGCGGCGGCGATACATCCAAAGGCGGCAGCAGCGGCGCTCCTCAAGTCGATGCCGATCCAAGCACCCGGCAACTCTTGGTCCGCGGCACCTTGGCGCAAATCGAACAAGTCAAGTCCCTGCTGCAAAAAATGGGCGAGACCGAGACCAACGGAATGGTCTCGACCGGCGCCGGCAAAGTGCGGATGCTGACCTTGTCCCAGCGGCAGTTGGGATCGGCCCTGGAGCAGATAGAGCAGATATGGCCCGCCACGCATCCCAACAGCAAGATACACGTGATGAATCGTAGAGACACCATACCCACGTTCAGGCCGAGCGCGGGAGAAGACGCGGATATGCAACAAAATCCCGCGGACCAGCCCATTACGCCGCCGGGCGATTCGGGATCGAAAGAAAAGGCGCCGGCTTCAACGACCCCGCGCGAAAAAAAATCATCGACAGGAGAAGCACCCTCGAGAAATAAGCCCCTGAAACAACTATCGCCTGCGGACGATAGAACTACCGGCAGCACTCTCGATGCCCGCTTCCAGTTAGCCGCCGACGAAGTGCTGATCGATGTGCAAACGACCGATGCGAAGGAACTGCCAGAGACCGCTGCTTCCAAGCCGAAAACGTCTTCAGCAAATTCAGCGGAGAAAAAAGAGCCCTCCTCGATCATCGTGGCGCCGGGACCGGGCGGGGTAATGATCGCCAGCGATGACGAAGAAGCCCTCAACGAGTTCGAACAATTGCTCACCTCGTTGGCCGGCGGCGCCTCGAACCGTCCGGGACTTAATGTGTTCTTTATGAAACACGCCAAGGCAGCCTCGGTGGCCGCAACCCTCGACCAAATCCTCGGCGGCGGCACGCTCTCAACCAGCAATACAAACACCGGCGGCGGTCTTATCGGTGATATGGCCAGCCAGGCTCTGGGCGACGTGGGCGGCGGCATCCTGGGATCGTTGATGGGAGCAGGCGGCAGAGGAACCGTTCAGCCCAGCGGCTCAATCAAAATCACCCCCGACTCCAGACTCAACGCCCTGATTGTGCAAGCCAATGACAAGGATCTCGATACTATCCAGGAACTCCTTAATATCCTGGATCAAAAAGATAGCCCCGAGGAAGTTGAGGTCCTACCCCGGGCGAAAATGATTCCCCTGTACAACACCGATGCCACTACAGTGGCCGGAATAGTCCAGGAAGTCTATCGCGACCGGATGGTCCTTAGCTCTGCCCAGACCCAAGGCGGCCAAATGGCCGGACCTCAAGCCTTTTTGCAAATGATGACCGGCGGCAGAGGCGGGCGCGGCGGCAGAGGCGGAAACCAACAACAGGGCGATGAAACCCCGAAAATGTCGATCAGCGTGGATGTACGCAGCAATTCGCTGATCGTGGCCGCTCCGGAATCGCTGTTTGAGGATGTCAGGCAACTAGTGGAAACCCTGGATACGGTTACCCCCGATGCAAACGATTCGGTACAGGTCGTCACGCTGCACAAATCCAGCACGCAATCGGTGGAAGCGGCCTTAAGCGCACTTGGGGGCGAAAACATGCAAATTACCCGCACTCAAGGCACCAGCGGCAGTTATAATTCTCCATTCCAACAATACGGCCAAGGCCGAGGAGGCATGCAAAATTTCATGCGAGGTAATGCCGGAGGCCAATTCCGCGGTGGCCAACAGTACGCCCAACGCGGCGGAGGCGGAGGTTATGGCGGAGGCGGAGGTAATTTCGGCGGAGGTGGCGGTCGCGTCGGTGGCGGAGGTAATTTCGGCGGAGGTAATTTCGGCGGAGGTAATTTTGGTGGAGGTAATTTCGGCGGAGGTAATTTTGGCGGCGGCGGAGGTCGCGGGGGCGGCGGCGGAGGTAATTTCGGCGCCGGCGCTGGTTTCGGCGGCGGCAATTTCGGCGGTGGCGGTGGTCGCGGCGGCATGGGCGGCGGGGGAGGTAATTTCGGCGGAGGACGCGGCGGCATGGGTGGCGGCGGAGGCGGTGGAGGCGGACGAGGCACCGGCGGCGGAATCTATTCCCCCTAACACCGACATAGCGATGACTATTCAGGCGCGGGCTCTTGCGCAAGCCGGCTGATTTGCTTGAATTCCGGCGTGCCTGCAACTCGGCACCACTCGAAAAGCGCGGCTTCAGCGGTAGTCAGCGTGGCACCGGCCGAATCCATCCGCTGAAGAGCGGTTCTATAATCTATATCGAATCGCGAGCCCACCGCATCCACTGCCACGAAAATGCTCCACCCGTCGGCTAGAAGATCAAGTGCCGTCTGCTGGACACAGACGTGCGTCTCGATGCCTGTTAGAAGAATCTTCCGCACGCCGCGTGTTTGAAAATCCTGAAATATCTCCGGACAACCGCCGCAACTGAACGTCAGCTTGGATGGGATGGCACCGAATCGCTCGGCCAGTTCAGGCGTAGTTGGGCCAAGACCCTTGGGATACTGCTCCGTGGCCGCCACCGGCATGCCAAGGATTTTCGCCCCGTCGACCAGGCGTCTTATGTTCCATGCAAGACGCCTGCCGGCGGGAATCGCGGCAATCAATTTCTCTTGCACGTCAACAACCAACAGCCCCGTATCGGCGGGCGACATCAACTCGGGACTGGCCGGCAACGGGCGTTGGTTATTCATACGCAATCGACAATTATTTCAGGGACTGTCCCGATTTTCGCGTCAACGAAAATGGGTCTGTCGCTTTCAGGCCGTCGAATTCCGATCTTTGATCTCCGCCCCCGACTCCGCTACTGAATAAACTGCACTTCTTCCTCGGCGGCGTGAGTGGTAATTTCGCCCATGTCTTCCAGGCGCCGGATAACATCCACGATTTGTTGCTGCATCTGCTCGACGTTCGAGAGCCGAACCGGGCCCAAATACTCCATTTCCTCTTTGAGCAAATCGGCCGCCCGCTTGGACATATTTTTGAGAATCTTGTCTTTTAGCTCCTCGCTGGCGCCTTTCAGCGCCATCGCCCACTGCGCGCTTTCCACGTTTTTCAGCAGAGTTTGGATGTCGCGGTCGCTCAGTTTGGCGATATCCTCGAACACGAACATCAAGCGGCGGATTTCATCGACCAATGCGGCATCTTCCTGGGCGAGGTTTTCCAACAACGTCCGCTCGGTCGCCCTATCGACCACATTCAGGATCTCCGCCACCGTGGATACGCCGCCGGCTTTTTCAAACTGCTGGTTCATCAGGCTGGACATGCGATTTTCCAATCCCTTTTCCACTTCTCTAATAATTTCCGGGCTGGTTTGCCCCATTGTGGCCACCCGGCGAATCACCGGTAATTGCTGTTCCGCCGGCAGGCCGCTGAGTATGTCCGCCGCCTGCGACGGGGGAACGTGCGAGAGGATCAAGGCGATGGTTTGGGGATGTTCGTCGATGATAAATGTCAGCAGGTTCTGGCTATCGACCTTCTGCAAAAAGCCAAAGGGCAAGGCTTCAATCGACTGTCGAACGTTGTCCAACGTGGTGTTGGCGCCTTTGCCCAATGCCCGCTCGACAAGATTTTTAGCCACTTCCAATCCGCCGGTGCGTCCGGACAGGGCATTCGGATTGGCATTGCCGAACTCCTGTATAGCCTGTTCCTGTTCGTCACCGCTAATATTACTGATCTTGGCGATTTCGATGGAAACGGCTTCCACGTGTTTGGGATCTAATCTAGTCAATAATTGAGCGGCCTGATCATCCGGCATGCTCATCAGCAGAATGGCGGCTTTGTGGACATCGGAAGTGTTCATGATGCCGGCTCCGAGGGGGCGTTATACATTGTTTTATATAAGGGGATTAGAATTGCAGGATTATTCTGCCCAGACTACCCAAGATTTCAATTCTCTTACCTTAACCATACTTTACAAAATGCCCAATTTATAATTATGGACCAAGATTGGGGCATGGCAGGGGCCGTATCGGCCGCATATCCGCTAAAACTTTAACTCAAGTTGATTGACGGCACATTGATTCTGGTTCCCACGCTCCAGCGAGTGAACCCGCTTATTCCGACGCTCCAGCGTTGGTTGCTGTGCTTTCGAGACTTGCCGCCCTTGCGTTCCCACGGAGGACCGTGGGAACGAGGATTATGCAAATTAAATCGCTCGGCAAATGAAGCATTTGAGATATTCGCTTTCCAGGCATGAACACAAGACGGGATGATCGGGCGCGGCGCCGCGAATGTCGAGAATTTGAATATCACGCCGTGTTTGCCGGGCTGCGCCCACAAGCATGTAAAGAAAATCCTCCCGGCTGACATGGCCCGAACAACTGCAAGTAATCAGGATCCCGCCCGGCTCCAGCACCGCCAAGGCCAGGCGATTCAACCAGTGATAGGCCTGCAATGCATTTTTAACCGCCCCGCGGGTGCGCGCGAATTTGGGCGGATCGAGGATCACGGCGTCAAAACGTTGGCCGGCCGCTGCCAAGGACTCGAGGGATTCAAATCCCTCGCCGCATTGGAAGCGGATGTTTGTCGCGGAGTTGAGCCGGGCGTTGGCCTCGGCCAGGGCCAAGGCCTTTGCGCTGGAATCGACGGCAACGACCTCTTTTGCGCCGCCCAGCAGGGAGGCGGCAAGACTGAATCCGCCGCTGTAGCAAAACATGTCTAAAACGCGGCATCCGCGCAGATATCTGGCCGCGATTTTCCGGTTTTCGCGGTGATCCAGATAGAAACCCGTTTTTTGCCCTTCGGCCAGATCGACGGAGTAACGCAGGCCGTTTTCCGCGATTTCCAGGGGACCGTCCAGCGCCTGCCCGCAGTAAGGACCGTCGCGAAGTTCCAGGCCTTCAGCCCGGTTGATTCCCCGTTCGGTCCGCAGCACTACCCCACGTGCACCTGTGAGTTCCACAAGGCATGAAACTATAAGCGGCAGCCGAACCGCCAATGCCAACGCATTTACCTGCACTGCAAGATAATCGGCATAGCGATCGACAATCAGGCCGCTTAAGCCGTCGCCTTCGCTGAAAACCAATCGAGCCGCCCCCTGGGGATCGTCATAACCCAGTTGCCGGCGGAATTGCACGGCCTTTTCCAGGCGCCCGCGCCAGAAAGAATCGTCCAGAGGTTCCGCGACATCCCAGGTGTATAGCCGCACGCGGATGCGGCTGCGACTGTTATACAAACCCCGGGCGACAAATTTTCCTTTGTCCGACATCAGATCGACGACGTCGCCGTCGGCGGCCTGGCCTTCGATGCGCTCGATGGCCGAATCGAGCACCCAGGGATGCCGTGCGTAAAAAGGCCGTGCTTTATGGGGTTTCAGTATTACCCGGGATAATGTCATCCGCTTAATTTATTACATGCTATCATCGCTGGCAATACCCTTGCATAACGACGCCTTGCAAGTAACAATTATGGCGAATTGCAATTATTCCCATACCTGATGCCACGCTCGCGATGAAACCCGATCCATACGCCGCCTGGCGCATCCACAATTTTCGCTTGTATTCCATAAGTTGGTTTCTGCTGGTCTTTGCCAAACAAGTTGAGACCGTGGCGGTCGGCATCCACGTTTATTATCGCACCTTAGATCCCTTGTCATTGGCTTGGGTGGGATTGGTCCAGGCCTTGCCGATAATTATTTTGGCAATCGCGGGCGGCCAACTCGCCGACCGTTTCAATCGCCGCTATGTAATACTTTGTACTTATTCGCTGAGCGTGGTTTCGGCAGCCGGATTGTCGGTCGTGGCGTTTTTGAATGGACCGGTCTGGTGGATGTATATATTTCTCGGACTGGGGTCGATAGGCTATGCACTGGGCGGCGCATCGCGGTCCTCGATCCTGCCGCAGATTGTCGGCGCCGAAATCTTCAGCAACGCCATCACCTGGAACACCACTATTTTTCACATTGCCGCGATGACCGGCCCGGCCGCGGGCGGGCTTATCATCGGCTGGGAAAAAACCGCCGTGGCCGCTTTTGTGTTCGTGATGTTCCTCCGCATATTCTCCCTGGTTGGCGTAGCTTTTATCCGAAACCGCCCGCAATCGGAACCCATGGAGACCATGTCTTTGGAAAGCGTTTTGGCCGGCATCCGCTTTGTTTGGAAAACCAAGCTGATATTGGCCACCATCACGCTGGACTTGTTCGCGGTGCTGTTGGGCGGATTCACTTATCTACTGCCGGTGTTCGTCAGGGATATTTTGCAGGTAAGTGAATCTTGGGTGGGTTATCTTCGGGCAGCCGAGGCCGTCGGCGCGGTGTTCGTGGCACTGGTAATTGCCCATGCCCCACCCATGAAACGGGCAGGGGCGACCATGCTTTGGGCGGTAACCGGATTTGGCGCAGCCACGATCGTGTTCGGTTTCTCGAAATGGTATTTACTCTCCATGCTGATGATGTTCTTGATCGGCGCATTGGACAACATAAGCGTGGTCGTGCGGCACACGCTAGTGCAAATGCTCACGCCCGACTCCATGCGCGGCCGAGTTTCGGCGGTAAACAACATATTTATCGTGGCCTCGAACGACATCGGCGGCGTGGAATCGAGCGTAACCACGTGGCTATTCCACAGCGCGGTTATTTCCGTGGTCTTCGGCGGCATCGGCACAATTCTCGTGGTGATAGCATCCGCCTTGATCTGGCCGCAAATTCTCACAATCGGCTCGCTCCAAGACGTTCACCCGGCATCGGAACCATTGCCTATAGCGGATGAAGAAAAAGAAATCCTTTAAACTTCTATCATCCTGCCGGGATCATCCAGGGCAGCAAATATGCTTGTGTTAGCGTCAATAGACCGATCAATATGGCCAGCACCAGGCTGTGCAGGAAGACAAAGCGGAGGATTCGGCCTTCGCCTCCGGACTGGCCCGTGGCCACCGCGGCAACCACGATGCTCTGGGCGTCGATCATCTTGCCCATCACGCCGCCGGTGCTGTTCGAGGCCACGATCAATATGGAATTGAGTTTTAACTGTTCGGCCGTGATCCGTTGCAAACTGCCGAACAGGGCATTGGCCGAGGTGTCGGAACCCGTCAGCGCCACGCCCAGCCAGCCCAAAAGCGGGGCAAAAAACGGATAAAGCCGGCCGGTGCGGGTAAAGGCCAATCCGAGCGTAGCGTCGGCCCCGCTGTATTTCGTCACGAACGCCAATGCCAACATGCAGGCAATAGTAAAAATCGCCCAGCGAACGCGGAACAATATCCGGCGGAATTCATCGAGAAAAACCATGAGCCCAATCCGCAACCAAAGCGCCGTCAGCACAGCCGCGACAAATATGCCCGTCCCGGTGGCCGAAAGCCAGTTGAGATCATACTTGGCTTCCTCGGATTTGGCCGCACGATCCGAACCGGATGGAATTGCCACAACCGGAGCAGTGCGATAAATCAGATTGTGTAATCCGGGCACGTTGAACGAAAGCTTGCCGATCCCTTGCAAACAATTCGGCTTATCGGCCGTCCCGCCGTCGAGAATAGTTTTCCACGAGGGCCATCCCCATAGAAACACCATGAGCGAAAGCAGTATCCAGGGCATCCAAGCATAAGCGATTTGCCGTGGCGTAAGCGGCGTTAAGATGGATTTATCTTGGGGAAGATCACCGGAGGTGTCTTTCCCATTTTGATCGCCATTTTGGACCGGCAACGGCACGGCCGACTCAGGTCCGTGCTTATCGAGTTCGTCCGGGAATCGCCAGATCTCTTTGGGCTGCCAGAACTGCAAAAATACGGTAAGTATTACCAATGAACCGACGCCGCCGAGCACGCCAACCATCGTGGGACCATGGAAATTGGCGAAAACAAATTGAATGATGGCATAACTCCCGCCGCAGACCAGGATCGCAGGCCAGCAGCCTTTTACGCCCTTGCGGCCAGACATG
Organism: Thermoguttaceae bacterium; assembly: GCA_049516935.1. Taxonomy (GTDB): domain Bacteria; phylum Planctomycetota; class Planctomycetia; order Pirellulales; family Thermoguttaceae; genus JBEKIK01. The sequence continues at coordinate 11,489 of JBEKSO010000005.1, read as the reverse complement.
ATCGCCACAAGCCATATCGGTATGATCAGCGAAAACAGCGGCAACTGCCGGCCGACCATTTGGCTGAGGGCCATTTCGTTCAGTCCGGAAACTCTGGCCAGGGTAATGATCGGCGTGCCCAGGGCCCCAAAAGCCACCGGTGCGGTATTGGCCAACAGCGCCAAACCGGCCGCATACAGCGGGGAAAAGCCGATGCCGATAAGCAATGCCGCCGAGATGGCCACCGGCGTGCCGAAACCGGCCGCCCCTTCCAAAAATGTGCCGAAACTGAAGGCGATCAACAGGGCTTGGATCCGCCGATCGGGCGAAATGGCCGTCACCGAACGCTTGACGATCTCGAATTGACCCGTTCGGACCGAAAGTTGGTAGAGGAATATAGCGCAAAACACGATCCAACCGATGGGCAGGAGTCCAAAACACACGCCATATCCGGCCGAGGCGAATGCAGCCGACGCAGGCATGCCAAAGCCGCAAATTGCCACTGCCAGCGCCGCCCCCAAGGCCGTTGCCGCCGCCCGAGGCGCGGATATCCCGCCAAGCAGCAATCCTAAAAGCAGCACAATCGGCAACCCTGCCATTAACGTGGACAACACCGCAGACCCGCAAGGATTGTAAACCTGAACCCACTGCACGCGAAGCTCCTTAATGTTCTTTAGGCCGAGTTTTAGGATGATACAATTTTGTTACATTAGTACGGTTTTTTTCTGTTACAATAATAATAGCGGAAAATTACGATTAAAGCCTATCCCAAAACATAAAAACTTCAATCACAGAAAGAGATTAGATCTACGAATTTATGGCAATTCAGCCCTCACCCTAATCCTCTCCCGACCAACCTCTGGTTGGTGCCCGGAGAGGGGACTTTTGGGATAGATAACATGACCAAGCAACAAATACTTACCATCGAAGACGATCACGCTATCCGGCGGGGCATTGTCGATGCCTTGTGCTTTGCCGGATACCGCACTCTGGAGGCGGCCGACGGCGATATGGGCCTGGAAATGGCCGTCAAATGTGAATTCGACCTGCTGCTTTTGGACCTGGTTTTGCCCAAGCGAGACGGATTTGCCATCCTTGAGGAAGTGCGCCGCCTGCGCCCTACTTTGCCGGTGATAATCCTTACCGCCCGGGGCGAAGAGGCCGATCGGATTCGCGGTCTTCAGGACGGGGCCGACGATTACGTGGTAAAGCCCTTTAGCGTGAAAGAGCTGCTGGCCCGGGTCGAGGCCGTGTTGCGCCGCAGCGCCGAACGTCAGGTGGCGCTGGCCCAAGTCCCCATTCCAGGCGGAGTGATCGATCTTAAGCGCCGCGAAGTTCGCTTCGATGAGGGCGATCGGGTGGAACTTTCCCAACGCGAGGCCGAGTTGGTGCAATACCTGGCGGGCAATCCGCACCGGGCTATTTCACGCGATGAACTCCTGGCCAATGTTTGGTTTATCACTCCAAAGGGCATTACCACGCGGACCATCGACATGCACATCACCCGGTTGCGGGAAAAACTCCGCGACGATCCGGATCGGCCGGCAATAATTTTGACCGTTCGCGGCAAAGGATATATGTTTGGAAGGATGAAGGATGAGGGATGAAGGATGAGGGATGAATAAACCGATATAACCGCTTGCGGTTTTGCAATTCTGTAATATCTGTTCCGTCGTACAGTAAATGGCAATCCAAACCCCCGGTGTGTTCACCGGGGGCTAAATAAAAAAAAGTGTATAAACTAATGACCCGTTCCTGGCCAATTTGGATTACTTTTACGATATGCCTGCTGGTGGTGCTGGCGGCAATGGGTTGGATAAGTTGGACGGCCATGCGTTTAGACCGCTTGGAGGTCGAAGCCCGGCTGCAAACCGCCCGGGAGGATAAAGTGCGCTTGGCTCTGTGGCGGATGGATACCGCCTTGGCGCCCCTGGTAGCACAGGAAAGCGCGCGGCCGTACTTTGCTTATAAGTCGTTTTTCCCCATGGATCGTGCATTCGGCAATATGTTTAACGAGCGGATGGGCGGCGAGGCATTGATTCCTTCGCCCTTGTTGTCGGTGCAAGTGCCGCAGATCCTGGTTCATTTCCAGTTTGAACCCGACGGCAGCCTGACTTCCCCGCAAGTGCCACCCGAGCGTAACTGGAAGTTGGCGGTTCCTCGACTAGTGACCGATCAATCCGTTCAAAAGTCGGCCGAGTATCTTGCCCAGATCAAAGAATTATTAACCCGGAATAAGTTGCTTACCCTGTTGCCGGAACACCCGCCCGCGAGCGTCGAAATGGTCATCTCGCCGGTAAATCCGCTGGCGCAAACGCCGGCTCAGCGGCAGGCCAACCGCCAGCAGCGGGAAGACCTGCAAAAGTCGCGGGGGCAAAGCGACGTGGAATACCAACAGCGCGGTCAGGCAGTGCTTAATAGCGCAAATGCCATGGTACAAGGCCAGCAGGTGGCGCAAGCAAACGCCGAAGCGCTGCCCATAAATTCCGGAAAAAAAGAATCCAGTGATGCGGCATCGCCGACGCCGGGAACGATGCCTTCCACCGATCTTAGCGGAGTATTGATGACGCCACTGTGGATCGATGGGCGATTGATTCTTGCCCGGCGAATTTCGGCCGGTGGACGGGAATATATTCAAGGCTGCCTGTTGGACTGGCAGGCCATCAGGACTTCGCTTTTGGAAGCCATCGCCGATCTTTTGCCCGCAGCCGATTTGGTGTCGGTCGTCGATATGCCTATTAATGAAGGGGGCCGGTTATTAGCGGCATTGCCGGTCCGCCTGGTCCCCGGCCCATTATCGGGCGAAAACGACGGCGCCATATCCCCCATACTCATATCTTTGACGGCGGCCTGGACATGCATGTTGTTGGCGGCCGCGGCCGTGGCGGTTTTGCTGGGTGGCGTAATCCGCTTAAGTCAGCGGCGGGCAACCTTTGTCTCGGCAGTCACCCACGAACTGCGCACCCCGCTTACGACCTTCCAGATGTACGCCGAAATGCTCGCCGAAGGCATGGTGGTCGACGAACAAAAACGGCGGGAATATCTAAACACGCTGCGTGCCGAATCGATCCGCCTGGCACACCTGGTTGAAAACGTGCTTGCCTACGCCCGGCTGGAGCGCGGGCGCACGGACCGCCGCTTGGAATCGATCGGCTTGGATGATTTGCTTTCCACTTTTAAAGACCGGCTGGCCGGGCGGGCCGAACAGGCGGGAATGAAATTATGCCTGGAAATGCCGGCTGAAATCTACGCGGAAACAGTCCGGGCGAACGTCGCAGCCGTGGAGCAGATTCTTTTCAACCTAGTCGATAACGCCTGCAAGTACGCGACCTCGGCCGTTGACAAGCGGATTGACCTCTCATGCCGTGTCGCCGATGGTATGGCATTATTATCTGTCCTGGATCATGGGCCTGGACTTACACCGGCCGCTTGCCGCCGATTATTCCGTTCGTTTTCGAAATCGGCCCAGGAAGCGGCCCATTCCGCCCCGGGAATTGGCTTGGGATTAGCCTTAAGCCGCCGCCTGGCCCGGGACATGGGCGGAGATCTCATATACGACCACCATATCGCCGACGGCGCCTGTTTTATCTTGAAACTGCCGCTTAACCCAAATTAGGTATATTCAGTAACATAATGTAAGGGTAATAATATCTTTATGCCCGCATGCGAGGTACAATTAGAGAAGAAGCATGAGGCGTTTCAGCAATTTCGACCCGGCATATCCCAACTTGCAGGGCAATCAATAAGGGTCTAACATACTTGATGAAATTCCTTGAAATACGTGGTCGTATTAGATTCTTTTTTTCGATCTAGATTTTGGAGGTATTTGGATGTTCGGTTTAAGTCCGTTTCATTTGCTGGTAATAGCCTTGATAATTTTTTTGCTATTCGGCAATCGATTGCCCAGCGTGATGCGCTCCTTGGGACAATCGATAGTTGAATTCAAGAAGGGAATGTCGGAGATAAAGGATGAATCCGCAAAAAATTCCTCGGAGAGTTCCACGCACGAAAAGTCGGACAAAACTTAAGCCAAGGTCGCCGGTTATTAACTTTTCTCACTTTCCTTGATGAGAAAAGTGCCGGTTACTCTATATTCAATGAGCCGGGCATCCTATTTTCCAAAAATCCGTCTTGCTATTCAGATTGCTGCTGCTGGGACGGTATTTGGGCATCGACTTTCCACTGTTTAAGCAGTCCGCGGGCATGGGCTTCGTCTTGCCTTCGGATCCAGACTCTAGGGGCTATAGGTACGCCGACGGCCAGGCCGCCTGCCGCCGTTCCCAACATATCACCCACTACCCGGGCCTTAACTCCGGCTGCCTTTAACGCATTTGCCATGGCGTATGCCTCAATGGAATTAGCCGCCGAATAGATTTCCACAATGTCCGGATCATCCATAGAATTACTCCTGAAAAAAGAAATTGAGTGCGGATGATATATATCAGTCTGATATTCTAGCATTTTTTGAGTCACTTGACTATACCCACCCCCTTCCCAGAGGGCAGCCTATCATTTATGCTGGTTAAGGTAGTCTCTGCATTACAAGGGAAAGATGTCGTGAAACTTGTCATCGCCATAATCCAGCCCACCAAACTCAGCGCGGTCCGCGAGGCCTTGGAGAAAATCGAGGTGGCGCGGATGACGATAACCGACGCCCAGGGTTTCGGCCGGCAACGCGGCCGGACTGAAATGTACCGCGGTCACGAGTATACCACCCAACTCTTGCGCAAGGTGGTGCTAGAAATAATTGTCAACGACGATTTCCTGGAGCGGACCGTAAGCACGATTATTAACGTTGCCAGAACCGGCCCGGAGGGCAACATCGGCGACGGCAAAATCTTCGTCGTACCCGCCGATCAGGCGATCCAAATTACCGACAGCGCCCGCGGCCCCGGCGCAGTGTAGCAACGCAGCAGGCACACGCCGTATGCCGTTGGAATGGAGTATGACAATACGATCTTAGACGGCACACGGAGTGTGCCTGCCACGTTGGGGCTATAAGTTATTCCGTGAGGTTATTCGACGGCGGTTTTACGTCAGGCTTGACAGCGGGACTTCCTTCCGATACCACCGGCGCCCCGTGTTCGTCGGTCATGATTTTAGGCAGGGCAAATGATTTTTCTCCTTCATCGGCGTCGAGGAACACTTCATCCATTTCCGTGGCGTCCACGGTGCGGCGCAACAAGAAGTAAATTGCCACCGAAGCGGTCCAGAAATAGGAGAACAGATAGCCGACGGCCAGCATTTTCACGCAGCCCGTGCAAAGGTGAATCAGCCACGCTCCGGCGTTTCCCATGCCCGTAAGATCCCCGCCCGACATGACTTTGTCGATCACCAGCTTATCGGTTCCGCCCCAACTTGCCGCCCAGTAAGTCATCCAGATAATGCCGGAAGCGAAGTTTTGCACCAAGAGCCATCCCAGCCAACCGAAAATGGCCGCTACTATGACGTAAAACAGATAATGCAAGGGCCGTTGGAAAACATAAGCGTAAGAACGGCTCAGGGCGTCGAAACTATCGGTTCCTTCGGTGCTGATGGTTCCCCACATCAACGGCCAGCCGAAGAACAATCCCAAGATCAAAAGCGTCATAACCAATCCGGCGACCAGCATCAATGGCCAGGATAGGGCCGCCAAGAATAGTCCCAAGCCGCCAAGATAAAGGTACATGATAAACCCGATCAGCAAAACCGGCAACGCCGCCAGTGCCACGCCTACAAGAGGGATCAAAGGCGCGGAAAAATAGGCCAAGTATTTCGTGCAGGCGTGCCGCAAAGCGGAGCCCCAACTTAGGCGCTCGCTGGTGGCCAATTGCACCGAGGCGATGCGGCAAATCGCCGCGCCAAAAAACGCCCACACCGCCAGGGACCACAATCCGCATAATATCAAACAGAGTACGCTCTTCAGGTGAACCTCTTGGGAAAGTCCCTCGCGCAGGGGCTGATTCAAATAATTGAAGGTGTAAGACATTGGATTGCCGGACTGCAACTCCGGGCTTAAAGACGTGGCAAAGCCGCCCTGCATCTCCGGGCTTAACGACTGCGCTACATCCGTAATTTGAGTTGCGGATAAGACAGCCGGTACATCAGGCACAACAGCAATAGTGTTTTTCAAAGGCGATTCGGCATAGGGCTGTAACCAAGCCGTCGATGCCGTTGCGTTTTCTTTTACGGAAAATACATTTCCAAAAAGACTCCAGCCGATCACGGTTATCAAGACGGCCACCGCGCCCATTAAAAGAGCGCGAAAACCAATCGCCAACCGAAATGTCCGAAATATGCCCAGCCAGGGACAGATATCCGACCAGGCAACTGCCCTAACGATATCGCCGTTTCGTTCCAACATGGATAAATTCCTCCTCTATCGGTGTCCTGATATACCCATTAACTGGGCATTATACGGAACGCTATTGGTTACGCAAGCATGTAATTAGATATCTTCCGGATTTAGATTGTCGATTTTTTCAGGCGATTCATAATCCAACCCGTACCGCTCATCGAGCCAACGTCCCAAGTCAACCAGCCGGCATCGCTCGCTGCAAAACGGAAGTGCGGCGCTTTGGCTGGATTCGAATTTCCTATTACAGACTGGGCAACAAAGGCTAACCATATAAGTTTTACTCAAACTGTAAACACCTAATCAACCAGGAGCCGCGTAAACGCGGCTGACAACGCTGCATGCGAAGGAGTTATTGTAAGTTAATTGACCTCCCAACCCGACGTAAACGTCGGGCCTATTACCGCTTCGCGGAAACGCCCGTAAACGGGCGTGACGCCATGATTTACGCCAATATTTAACGTCACTCGTTTATAGTTTGAGTTTTTTAGACAATGTACTGAAATGTAAGGATCTACGCCCTCTCTAGGTTTGGAAGAGGGAAAAATGTTGGGACATCGTTTTAGTCGCAAACTATTATTTACTATATTATATCCGATGCGGCAAATGGGGGATTTTGGGCAATATATGGCCCGGAAATGACGCGATAATTGCTCTTGACCCCTCCATCCGGGTTTGGTATTGAAAACGTCCCTAATTGTATCAGGTCTTTTCCCTGCAAAAAACGCCTGATTCCAGTGGGATGCGGTTCCATCTTTTCTCTTTTGTAAATCGGGACAAAACGCCCAAAAAACGGGAGTAATATAGTGTCCCTTATTGTCCGATTTCCGTTTTTTCTGTTGATAATGCTGGTGCTACTGTCATCCTCGCCCGCAACAGCACAGCGTATCCAATTTCCTACGACAATATCGCCGCCGGGAACGGGCACGGCCAACAGCAGCCCGAGCTTGCTCACGCCCCCGTCGGCATCGACCTATCAATCGCCCACCGCCACTTATCCTCCCTCGTCGACATTTTCTTCCCCCAATTCGACTGATCAGCCGCTAAACGCTTATGCTCAGCAGGCGCCGGGCTATTCGCAGCCGTTGCCCACTTATGGACAGCCGGCACAGGGTTATTCTCAACCAGCACAGGGCTATTCTCAACCGGCACAGGGTTATTCTCAACCAGCACAGGGCTATTCTCAACCGGCACAGGGCTATTCTCAACCGGCACAGGGTTATTCTCAGCCGGCACAAGTATATCCACAGCAAACGCCGGGAAATATTCAGCCTGCGCCGGGATCCGGATATGGTCAATCGGCCCCCGCATATAGTCAGCCGGCCCCGGCGTATGTGCCGCCGGGAGGCACTGGATATACACCCCCTTCAGCCCCTGCGTTGTTGCCGCCGCCGGGAAGCGCACCCGCACCTGGCGTCGTGGGCGGAGGCGTTGCGGCGCCGGGAACGTGGGATCCCTATGCCGCGCCATGCCCAAGTTCCACACCCACGCCCTTGTTGCAGCAAGACCCTTATTTTCAATATGGACAGCCAGCCGTGCCGGCCATGGCCATGACAAAGGCCTTGCAGGAAATACGGCTCGATTATCACTGGTTTGCCGGACACGGCGTGCAGGAGTTGGGCATCAACGACATCGAGCTTAACGCCAAGTTTGCCATCCCTTTCCTGCGCAATGCCGAGACGCCGCTTTTAATTACCCCCGGATTCGCCATACATTATTGGGAAGGGCCGATTTCAGATATGTTGGCTCTTCCACCCCGAACTTACGACGTCTATTTGGATACCGCATGGAATCCCCAACTCTTAACCTGGCTGGGAGCGGAGTTGAACTTCCGCATCGGTTTATACGATGATTTCGTAAGACATGTGACCACCGATAGCCTGCGTCTTACAGGCGTAGGCTATGGAGTAGTTTCGCTATCGCCGAATTTCAAGGTCAAGGCCGGAGTGATGTACCTTGACCGCGAGCAGATTAAGCTTCTGCCTGCCGGCGGGGTCGTGTGGACGCCCAACACGGACTGGTATTTCAACATCCTTTTCCCCAATCCCAAAATAGGCAGGCGATTGATCAACTACGGCACTGCCGAATGGTGGTTATATTTCAGCGGCGATTACGGCGGCGGGGACTGGCATATCACGGAGCGAAATCCTTCTACGCAATATTTCAATTTCGATTATGACGACATCCGCATTGCCGTGGGCGTGGAGTTCAAAACCTATCGCAACTTGAACGGCTGGTTCGAAATTGGCGGGGCCTTCTCGCGCGAACTGTTCTTCCGCGATGATAGCAACCCGGCAAATACTCCTGCCCCAAACACAATTTATCCAAACAATACAGTGTTCCTCCGCGCAGGATTGGCATATTAAAAAGGATGAAGGATGAGGGGTGACGGTTTGCAACTTGCAATTTGCAATTTGCAATTTGCAATCTTTTCAGTCCTGATATGGTTCCTGTTTGGCCATGGGCCGCTTGCGGCCCAAGAAGTTATTCGTTTGCCGGAGGTGATTCCAGAGCAAGAAAAATATCCGGGACAATTGGTCTCGCATCCCGATTCTTCGGCCGAGATACTGCAAGCGCCGGGCGGAACCGCGGCGGATGCTCCGGCGCAGCCGCCCAGCGACGTGCGTCCGGGCATGTTTCAAAAGCTGATCTTCAACGGCACCTGGCTGGCGGGCGGCGCCGACAGCCGGTCTTTCGGTCAAAACGATTTGGAATCAAAGATCATTTTGGCCTTGCCTTGTCCGACCCGCGACTCACCGCTGGTTATTACACCCGGCTTTACTGTCCACTATCTCCAAGGCCCGGCCAACGTCGATCTGCCGCCGCGACTGTTCGAAACCTACATGCAATTCCGCTGGCTCTCGCAGGTGACGCCGCAATGGGGGCTTGATTTGGCCGTTACCCCGGGCGTTTTCAGCGATTTCAATCAAGGCGCAAACGATGCTTTTCGGCTGACCGGCCATGCCGCCGCGGCCTGGACTTATAATCCCACGACAAAATTTATTCTCGGCGCCGCATACCTCGATACGTTCGACATCAATGTGTCTCCCATCGGCGGCATAAGTTGGAAGCCTAACGACGAACTGACATTCGACCTCATCTACCCCACTCCCAAAATCTCCAAGCGCATTCATTGTTTCGACAGCCTTAATAAGGACGTCGAAACTTGGGTTTATATTGCGGGCGAAGTCGCCTATGATTCCTGGGCCATCGCCCATAGCGGTGGCGCCAATGACCAGGTGCTTTTAAGCGACGATCGATTGATCCTGGGCTTGCAGCGCAAAACCCGCGGCGGGCTGTGCGCAAGCGTGGAATTAGGTTTTGTCTTCAACCGCCGCATCCGCTTTAATAGCGAAATCCCCGATTTCTATCCCGAAGACACCGTTCTTTTGCGCGGCGGATTGATGTACTAAAGTTTCGTGACGTTATAAACCTCTAAACCTTCGGCGCATGCAGCGTGAGCAAAGCGATTTCCGGGGGGCAGTTCCAGCGCAGCGGTTGTTTGCCCGAGATCCCGCGCGTCACGTGGAGGATGGTGGGCGGGGCATGGAACAGGCCGTTATCGTATTTCACCCCCGAAGCGCAGGGCGAAAAGATCGGCCCAATAATAGGCAAGCGGATCTGGCCGCCGTGCGTATGGCCGCTGAGCATAAGATCGACATCGTAAGCTCGGGCCCAATCGAGTTGATCCGGACTGTGCGAGAGGACGATCCGTAATTGACCGCTATCGGGCGTACGGGGCGGGCAATTTTTCAGGTCGGCGGCCGGCAGGTACCAGGGCGACTCATTGCCCGCCATGATTACCGTCTCGCCGCGGATATCGATCTTCAGCCAACGGCCGCCCAAGTCGATCAGGCCGCTATCGACTAGAGTTTTGCGGAGTTGAATTTCATCGACGTTTCGATCGTGATTGCCCAAAATAATATAGACCCCATAACGGGCGCTTAATTGTCCAAGGGTCTCGGGTATCCAGCTTATGCACTCGGTGTTTTCGACCAAATCGCCGGTTATAGCCACGATGTCGGGCTTTAATTCATTGCTTGTGCGAACTACCTCGCGAAAATATGCCTTGCCCACCATGCCGGTAAAATGCAGATCGGACATGTGCACAATGGCCAGGCCGTCCAAGAGCCTGGGAAGCCTGGGCACCTCGAAGGCCCATTCGGTCAGATCGAGCCGAAGAGTTTCATTGCCCGGCAGGCGCACCGTCATGTGATGGGCATGTTCTTTGGCCGACATGGCCGCCGCCTTGGGAGCGATGGCCGTGCGGCGCCGGCGATGAAAGCGGACCAGTTCCGGCGGACTCCGTAAACACCGATAACATATCCATCGAACGAATGCCGCGACCCCGGCCATCCAGCATAAAACGACGTAAAGAAAAAACGCCAACCAACCGGGTTGCAGGATTGTTTGCCAATTGATTTGTCCCTTAATATCCATTCCGCCCGCAAACCACCACCATGCGGCAATCAGGGGAGCAAGTCCGATGAGGCCTAAAATGATAATCGACAGGGCCATCAAGGGGCGCCGGGGAATGGCCGTGGAGTGCAGCCTATTCATTATTCCAACCCACAAGGAGACGTGACCCAAGATGGTTGCTAGAAACAGGGCAAACTGCATGAGTTGTCGCTATCCATCGCAGGTTTGCTTGACGGGATCGGGAGATTTGATGATCAATTCCACGTTGCTTAGGAGTTGATCCAAGCGGAAGGGTTTGTAGAGTACGGCCTTCAGGCCGGCCTGGCGGGCTTTGACGATGGAGTGATCCGGATCGTAGCCAAAGCCCGTCATCAAAATCAGCGGCACGGGATCCAACATTTCCTTGAGTTTGAGCATGAAATCGTAGCCGTTCATGTCGGGCAGGTGGATGTCGCTGATAATGACCGCGTATTCGCCGTCGATCATCATGCGGACCATGCTCAGCGCCTCGATGCCGTCGTGGGCGGTTTCGACCACGCAGCCATAGCGTTCCAGCAGGTTATGGGCGGCGGTGCGGGTGTTTTCGTCGGCATCGATCACTAAAATCCGCCGGCCGTGCAACAATGTCTTTTCTTCGGTCTCCGTAACTTGGGGATGCGCCTGGGCAGGGGCCATTTTCTGGCCTATTTTCTGGATCACTTGCTTGATGTCCCGGGCGTTGCGCAAAATGCGCTGCAAGCGTTCGACCACTTCCGGC
>JBEKSO010000004.1:0-26067 GCA_049516935.1 Thermoguttaceae bacterium | reverse complement strand
TTCCCAGTTGTGACGAGAGCACGTGGCGGCCGTCGGCGAAACCGTAGCCGAATCCGTAAGCCCCCAACACGGCATTGGCATGGATCACGCAGCGCGGGCCGACGACGGTATCTTCGTACAAGACGGCGTTGGGGAAGATGGTTACATCTTCGCCGATCCGCGAGCCGGGCATGATTTGCACGCCGCAGTGGATCGTCGATCCGGCGGCGATGATCACGTCGTCGCCGACGGTGGCGCAGGGATGGACGTCGACGTTTTCGGCGATCTTTGCCGTGGGGCTGATAACGGCCAGGGGGCTGATGCCGATCCGCCTGGCGCGGCGCTGGGGGTGGAAATGGAGCACTACGATGGCAAAGGCCCGATGCACGTCGTCGACAAGGATGGCGGGCAAATCTTGGCAAGCGAAATTTTTGGGAGCGATAACCGCGGCGGCCCTGCATTGCTGCAAGAGATGATTTTTTTCGTCGCCGTCGATAAGGGTAATATGACCGGGCTCGGCGTCGCGCAAGGAGGCGGCCCCCTGGATCAATATATTTTCATCGCCGAAAAGCTGACCCTCGACCAGCGCCGCCAACTCGCCCAGAGTAGCCTGCATGATACGGATTCCTTTCCATCAGGACCCCCGTCCGCCCCCCCTGAAAAGCTGGGTTGGTAACCAGAGGCACGGCAATTTACCAAACCCCTGCAGAGTGGACAAGGGCATTTGCAATAAGAGCGGCTAGGGGAGTTTTTTTGGTAAAAAAACAAGAATATTGCTTGACATACAAACTAGTTTGTGATACAAACTAGATAGCAATAGTCGTTAATCGTTTTTCATTGTTTTACTTATGAGGTGTTTTATGAACCATCCGGCAGATTCCTCGTCCGGGGAAACATCGAAGGATTCCCGGAAAATCAGTAAATGGTCCCGCATTTATGCCCAGAATCGTAGTCTGGGTGTGGCGTTGAATATGCTGCTTTTCCTAATGCTTTGTGCGGCGATCGGCGTTCCGGCTTGCCTTGGTAGTTTGGCCTATATCAAGGGATATTGGGTACTTTTAGTGATTTCGATAGTACTGGAGGTAGCTGCCTTTATTGCTCTTATTTATTTTTCCGTGCCCAGATGGGGAGGAAAACTAATGGAACGGATCACCGAACGGGTTTATGCGCGTGAGGGGATTGCACGGCTGGAGCCGCCGCACACCCATAGCCGATGCAATCTTATGAGATTTGCGGGTGTGATATTTGCCGGGTGTGTTATTGCTTCTGTCGCGCTGGATGGACTGGGTTTCATTCCCCACAAATACATGCAGCCGGTTTCGGCGATTTACGTTGTTCCTTTTTTGGTCATGCTCGTTTTATCCAAGCACTCGATCATCAGAGGTCCCATTGTGTTTCTATGGCCTGGGCTTTATGCTCTACACGCGATTCTAATACTGGCTGGAGTTCCGATTCTTTTTTCCGGCCGGTGGGATGCATTAAATATGCTCATTCCCACGGTAGGCTATGGACTGTTAGTCAGCCTGATTTCCCATGTTTACAGCCGATTTGCGCTTTGGAAGCTTCGCCGCATTGCCGGCGGCAGTTTCCAAAATGAGGTGGAGGAAGAGCAAGAACCATGAGTGAGTTGGATCGTGTTATTCATGAGCCGGTTCGGCTACGGATCATGGCGATTTTATCCGGCGTGGACCGGGCGGATTTCAAGTTCATGCTTTCAACTCTTGGGTTGAGTAAAGGGAACCTGGCGTCGCACATGGACCGGCTGGAGCAAGCCGGTTATGTGGAAATTCAAAAGAGTTTTAACGGTAAAATGCCGCACACGGAATATTGCCTGACAGACATCGGCCGTGCTGCCCTGGCCAAGTACTGGACCGAGCTGGATGCCATCCGCGCCAATCTGAAAAACTCCGGGAGCAAGCTCCCGGGCTAAACTTTAAGGCGACGTTATCTAACATTCAATAAAAACGTGGAGATTATTTCGCCAAGGTATTGGCTTGGGGCGTGACCTGGTCGATATTTGGGGGGATTTCGGCTTTGGCGTTGCCCAGGGCCCAGGCGATGCCGCCAAGGAGGATCTGCCGGAAGATTTTGTTGGTCCAAATATCCTGGCGGTGTCCCAGCGAGGTGTAGAACACGCGGCCCTTGCCGTACATGTGGGCCCAGGTGGCGGGGAACGGCGGGCGCTGATAAGCCGGGCCTTTCATGCCTTCGGTCTCTTGCACCAGGATAACGTGCAGATCGTTGGCGTATTTTTTAAAGGTGTACCATTCTTCCATCAACTCGATGGAATCGCCGAGGTCTTGCATACCGGGAAATTTCGGGTCGACAACGCGATCTTTCGCTTCTTGTTGAGCGTTGTGTTTAATAAACTCAGCGCCGATCATGGCGATGAACGGATCGATTTCCGGGCTGTTCTTTTTGGTAAATGTATCGGTGGCCGAATGGATGCCGATAAAGGGTTTGCCCGCCGTAATCGCATCGAGCAATTTTTTCTTTTGCTCGGCTGAAAGCGGTTCGCCGGAGGTGTAAAAGGCGAAGGCGTCGAACTGATCCAAGTCGCCGTCGAAAATGGCGGGATCTTGGCTGCACAGGACATCGAAGCCGGATTTTTCGCCCCACTCTGTCAATAATTTTTCCGAACGGCTGAGTTGGCCATCGGTTTTTTTTCGATCGACCTCGGGATGTACGAAACCCGCGCTTTTGGTGTAGTAAAGGATTTTTTGTTTCTTGTTATCGGCGGCCGCTGCCCAACCCAGGGGGAAGGCCGAGAGTCCAATAACGGCTGCTCCGGCGGTCAACAGCATTTCACGGCGATGCATGGCGAAATCTCCTGTAATTGTGGAAATGGAAATCTGGCATTGAAATATTATAAAACAATTATTAGTGTAATGCTACAAGCGAAAAACATATGAAAATTGAGAAGCAAGACGGAAAACAGGTCATGGCGAAACCGCAAGCGGTTTTTTAATTCCTCGAAACCGGGCAATAAATTGCCCAGCCCTCATTTTATGTCTCTTTCTTTATAGTATTGCAGGCGGGCCAGGCCGGCTGCGCCGATATAGCCGGCGTCGCCGCCGAGTGCGGCGAAGTCGATCACGGTTTTTTCGGCCAGGATGGGGTAGGCGCGGCGATTGACTTCGGCCTTGATTTCGGCGAGGAAGCCGCGGCCGAGTTGGGACTGGTGGCCGCCAAAGGTCATAGCCCCGCCCAGGAGTATGCCGTTGGGATCGAGGGTGTGCATAACATTCGTGATACCCACGCCGAGAAAGCGGGCGGTTTCCATGACGATGTCCAAAGAGAGTTGATCGGCGTTTTCGGCATGCCTGGCCACCAGCAACGGCGTGAGTTCTTGGCCGCGTTTTAAATCGGCGGCAAGCGAACTGGACCGGCCGGCATCGAGCGCCTCGCGGGTTCGTTTGATGACGGCGGTGGCGCTGGTGTAGGCTTCGAGATGTCCGCGTTGACCGCATCCGCAGAGGCGCGCGTCGGGCGAGAAATTGATGATGGTGTGCCCGCATTCGCCGCCGTGGCTGTGTTCGCCGGCAAGGCAAAGATCGCCGATGATAATACCGCTGCCTATGCCCGTGCCCAGGGTGAACAGCACCATGCTATGGAATTCGCGCCCGGAACCGACCCAGAATTCGCCGTAGGCGGCGGCATCGGCGTCGTTGGCGAAAGTAACAGGCAGGCCGCAGTGGTGGCTGACGCGGTCGCGCAAAGGGAAGTCGTCCCAACCTTTGAGGTTCGCCGGTTTAAGGAGCTTGCCGGCGGGGATGTCCATGGTGCCGGGCGAGCCGAGCCCTACCCGGGCGATATCGGAAATAAGCACGCCGGCTTTTTCGGCCACCTGCAAGGCGGCATTGCCCATCCGCAGCGAAGCGTCCTCGGGTCCCTTGGGCACGTCGGTGGGGACGCTATGCCATGCCAGCGGGCGGCCCAGGTCGTCGACTATGCCCGCCTTGATGTTGGTTCCTCCTAAATCAATACCGACGAAAAAGGGTTTTTTGGTTTGATCGCGGGAGATAAAATGCTGGTTGTTTTGGGCCATTGGCAAGCACCTGGTTTTGTGAAAATTGAGGCGGACTAGTACACCGCCACTCCTAAATTTGTGAATATGGTCTAAAATCCGCTCCCCTACGGGTCGCGGCTAAACATGAATGCGACATTCATTATCCCACAATTTTAACCGTGGCGGGGTACTAGTGAGTATAACGGATAATATACTGTTTTTTTACCATGTAGCAAATGGTGGCGATTGTCGTGCATCCCTCCCCTAGGCCGGGGATTCCGGATTTTGTAAACTGTTAAATGTTGTTAATACCCATGTCATATTCATTGAGAGTCAAACATTTCCGGGCCGACACGGCCCGGCTCTGAGGAGGAGCCGAGAAGGGGACAGTCCCCAGAACCAGGATTACACCTTATGTCGACAGCCGACCAACTTTACGACCAAGCCATTGATCTACAACAAGCGGGCAAATTGGATGAAGCGGTAAGCAAGCTTGAAGAGCTTATTGTATCGTTTCCCGATTATGCACTGGCGTATGCCGGGCTGAGCGTATTTTACGGCAAATTGGGCCGGCACGCCGAAGCCGTGGAATACGCCCGAAAGGTTTGCGAACTGGATAGCGAAGACCCGTTCAGCTACATGGCCTTAAGCCTGATCTGCCAGCGGGCCGGATTGATACCCGAGGCGGAAACGGCCATGAACGAGGCATTGCACCGGCAGTGGGAGGCGAGGCAGAAGAAGGATGAGGGAAGAGGGATGAAGGATGAAGGAGGAGGGATGAGAGATGAGGGATGAGAGATGAAACATTTTCATTCAATCGGGGAAGCGGAGTTTCAGGACGTATTGTTCCCAGTCGCTCTGGAAGGCGTCCATGTCGTCGCGGTTGAGGACGGATTTTAGGGTGTCGTAGCCGGTGGGGTCTTCGCGGCGGTTTTTGTAGAACTGGTGATAGAATTTTTTCAGCAGGTCGTGTTGCTGGAGGTAATAGCACAGGTATCGGGCTTGGGCGTAGTTAGTGCCTTTGTCTTTTTCGTAGAACTCGCTTGTGCCGGTGGAACAGAGTGTTTTGAACGGCGGCACTTTTTTTGCCCGGATCGCGTCTTGCAGACCGGGCAGGCGCCAGTTGGTGTAGCCGTGGATTTGTCCGTTTTCCTCGCCGCATTGTTCGTAAAGCGATCCTAGTCCTTCGTTGAGCCAAGAGGGGCAGTCGGGGAAATTGGCGGCCATGAAGGGATGCACTATCTCGTGAACCAGGGTGCCTCCGCCGGTGGCGATGTTCATCACCAAGGCGTGATCCTGGCCGGAGTAGTAGCCGAAGGGCGTGTCGGGTTTTTTGTTAAAAAGACGCCGGGCGTTCTCCTCGTAACTGTCCTTGTCTTTAAAGAGCCAGATGTCGAGGATCTCGCGGGGATCTTTGCTGAAGTAGGCATCTTTGAGTTTTTTCACGGCCCAGGCCACGGTTCCATCGGCCCGGCGTTTGACCGCGGCCGGGGCTTCGTCGCCGATGACGACAAAGGGCGGGGTAACGATGATGGTGAATTTATCGTTCGCGGCTTTTTTCAGCAGTTCTTTAACGTGGGCGGCGTAATCGGCATCGGTAAAGGAGGAATTTGTTTCGGACGTTGCCGAGAGCGCAATCGCAGCGACGATGGATAGAAAGAGAATCGAAAAAAGGCCGGCGTGTTTATTTCGCACGATGTTTTTAAAACCGTTCACGTCTTGCAATGTAGTAGGCACACTCCGTGTGCCGTTAGTTATATTTTTCGTATTGATGCGTTAGGACCGACGGCACACGGAGTGTGCCTGCTACATTGACAGGCGGCCGGTTATTTGGCGGCTTCCAGGAGCAGGGGGACTTGGATCAGTTTGCCTGCGCGGATAATGGTGAGCATCACCTGGTCGCCTGGGCGTTTGCTTTCGATGGCGTCGAGGAAATCATTGGGGGTTTTGATCTGTTTGCCGTCAACAGCGGCGATAATATCGGCGGCGGCCAAATTGCGGGTAAGAACGACAAAAATACCCTCTTGTTTTCGTTCGGTTTTGGGTACTTTCAAACCGGCTTTTTCCGCCGGTCCGCCGGGCACTAGTGCTTCGACCAACAATCCGCGGTCGTTGAGGCGAACCTGGGTGATGCCCGATTCAGGTCGTAAGACGCGATGGTTTTGGACCAGTTGCGGCACGACGCGGGCGATTGTGTTTATGGGGATGGCAAAGCCCACGCCCTCGCTTCCACCGGTCGAAGTGGCGATGGCCGTGTTCATGCCGATCATCAGGCCGTGAGTGTCCAAAAGCGGTCCGCCGGAGTTTCCGGGATTCATCGCGGCATCGATCTGGATCACCGATTTGATGATTCGAGCCGTGCGCTTAGCGGGCAAGGAACGGTTCAAACTGGAGATGATGCCGGTGGTCAAAGTGCGTTCAAATCCGAAAGGATTACCGATGGCAAAAACCCTTTGGCCCACGAGCAGATTTGCGGAACTGCCGAAGGTGACCGGAAAGAGCAGCTCGGCCGGGGCGCTGATTTTCAGCACAGCGACGTCGGTGGCGGGATCGATGCCGACGACTTGCGCCGGATACTCGCTGCCGTCGAACAAAGTGACCCGGATTTCCTTGGGGGCGGGCTCAATGTCGATGACGTGGAAATTCGTAAGGATGCGTCCTTGGCGGTCGATCACCGAGCCGCTGCCTTCTCCTTCGGCAGCGACACCGAAAAAAGAACGTTCGCCGGTGACATTTATGTTGACCACGCTGCGGTTGACGTTTTGATAGACGAGCACGTTGACGCGCTCATCCGGAGTCAAGTTTTGCAGATCGGCGGCAGTCGGTTGATCGGCGGCGCCCTGCGGCGCGGCTGCGCCGGGGGCCGGACCGCCCGGGGGCACATACCCACTGGGCGGCGGTTCCTGGGCGACTGATCGGAGTTCCACGGCTGGTCCGCCGAACCACACAACGGCCGCTACCGTGCCTGCAATGCCGGATAATAAACAAAGGAAAACTAGTTTCCGCATGGAGTTCACCAAGTAATAGTAAATTGGCGTAATTATGCTTATATGTCGTCCAGTAGTAGTTTCTGCCGGCGGCAGTTCCTCGCGAAACCGCAAGCGGTTTACTGGGCTTTGAATTGCCCAGTCCTATCGCAAAACCGCAAGCGGTTTACTGGGCAACGAATTTTGCCCAGCCCTATTGCAAAATCGCAAGCGGCTTGTTTGTCAGCGGCAATAATTTAACTGGAGAATAAATATTTATTCAATCATTACCAATCATACACCTTTGTGCCCACGTTGGGGAGACAATCACCAGAAGGGCATAAGAAACCCAAATATATTTTTTGCAGGGGAAGGCGGAAGTTTTTTCATGAATGTAAGTGTAGATTTTATAAAGAGTTGCGGCGATAATTTTGAGCTTATGCAGGAACGCTTTTTGAAGGCATTACACAATCATAAAACGCCCTCACCCCTCCCCCCTCTCCCAAAGGTAGAGGGGACTGATTTGCAAGCCTCTCCCAAAGGGAGAGGGGAGAATTTCTGTAAACCTCCGCCAAAAGTAGAGGGGGACTGATTTGCATGAAGCCGGATAAGATATTATAGGTATTGCTTATATCCCCCCGATGGCATGCAATTTGCTAGTTTACCCGATACAATCAGCACTCCATGTTTTTATAGTGGCAAAATATTGATAAGTTAGATAAAATAAGGTTGTTTATATAGTGTAAATAATTGCCACTTACCAGTTGCCAATTTTTAGGTTGCAGTTTCCGGGCTGGCGAGAAAAATGTTGCGAGCCTGGATTTCTGAAACGGAACATATCGCTATATACGGCGTCCGCGTCGATTTTTCAAGTGCTTATATTTGTTGGAGAAGTCTAAGATGGCTAAAAAACATCTAATTCGCCTGGCTGTAATTTTATCGTCAGTCATATTGTCCGCGACCATGCTCGCTTCCAGTCCCGCGGCCGCTTATGCCGGTTCGATTGAGTCGCGTATGGACTGTTTTACAAATCCCGACGGGACGAACTATTTTGCCGTCAGTCTGAAGCCGGAAGAGATCGCCGCGGCAGAGGGGCCGCGGGACGTGATTGTATTGTTCAATACATCGGCCATGCAGACGGGCGAGTTTCGCGACAAGGCATTAGAAGTGCTGGGAAACTTTATTGCCGGCATGCCCGAAGGCGACCGAGTCCAACTGATGGCGGTGGATTTGAAAGCCAATGTCATGACCAAGACATTCGTCGAGCCGAAGAGCAAGGAAATGACCGATGCATTGGCCCAGTTGAAAGCTCGATCTCCACAAGGCGCAACAGACATGAAAAAAGTCTTGACCGCGGCGGCTGGGAGTTTTGCCGGAGAGGCGAAGAATCCCAGGGCAATAATTTACATTGGCGAC
Organism: Thermoguttaceae bacterium; assembly: GCA_049516935.1. Taxonomy (GTDB): domain Bacteria; phylum Planctomycetota; class Planctomycetia; order Pirellulales; family Thermoguttaceae; genus JBEKIK01. The sequence goes on along the minus strand of JBEKSO010000004.1, from coordinate 17,697 downwards.
GGCCGCAGCACGGCTAAATATCTTACCGCGCAGGAATCGGACGAGTTGATCGGCAAATTGGCGGAAAAGCGAATATCAATGGACAGTTACCTGATCGGGGCACGGGCGGACATGCAAATCGCGGGCGCGCTGGCCGGTCAGACGGGCGGGATGGTTATAAGCGACACTGCCGACACTACGGCCGCGCAGGCAGGCGCGGCGCTGAATGCCGCGGTCCAAGCGGCGGTGATGTGGCCGCAAGAGGTGAAATGGCCCGAGGGTTTCGCGGAGGTATTTCCCAAGCATACGCCGCCTTTGAGGGGCGATCGCGACACGGTGTTAATCGGGACGTATAAGGGCGAGGGGCCGTTTGAAATTCAATATCCGGTGGAGACGCCCGGCGGCGAGGAAAAACTTTCCGCCGTGGTGAAACCGGGCGTTTCGGACGATGCAAATAATTACTTGATGCAAGCGGTCGAATATGCGCGGCAAAGCGGCGGGGCGACGTTGCCGCTTACGGGCAGCGCATCCTTGGAGCAATTGCGCGTGGCGGTCGGGGCGGGAGAGATGGGCATCAAGGCCTTGGCGCGGCAGGCGCTGGCCTCCGGCAATCTCAAGAGCGCGGAAAAACTCATCGGCGAAGCCCTGCGCCAGGATCCCAACGACACAGAAGCCACGGCCCTGAAGGGCGCGCTGGCCAAGAAACGCCAAGGCAAGGCGTCGGCGGGCATCGAGACGGTGATTTCCCGGCAGCCGACGGCGGGCGGCGAGGGCGAATTGAATCTGGTCGATCCGGCCGCCGTGATCAACGACCCGCAGGCCGGGGCATTGGCCGAGGGATTCCAGCAGGAAAGTAGAATCAAAGCCCAGGTCGTTCAGGCCGAAGTGGTAAACGCCATCAACCAGGCCCGCAAACAAATGAGCGTCGAACCGGATGCGGCTTCAGAGAACCTGAGGCTGATGCTGCAAAACGTACAGAATGTGGCGGATCTTAATCCGGACGTTCGCGATCAGTTGTCCGAACAATTGCGGACCGCCTTGCGCGAGGCCGCGCGGCGGAAAGTCGAGGTGGAATTCCGCCGGCAGCAAGAGCAGGAAAGCATGGCGGCGGCCAGGGAAAGGCAGTTGATCACCGACAATCTGCTCCGCGACCAGCAGAAATTGAAGCAATTGATGGAGCGTTTCGATTCGTTGATGAGCGAAGGCAAATATGAGATGGCCGAAGAGGAGGCGGCGGCCGAGGCGATGAAGATCGCCCCGAATGCCCCGGTGCCGGCACAAGCCGCGCTTTTCGCCCGGACAGTGGATTATTACCAGCAACAGATGGACGTTCATCAGGCCCAGCAAAAGGCCTTTGTCGACACGATGTATCTGGTGGATAAAGCGGCCATTCCTTTTCCCGACGATCCGCCGATCGTATACCCTTCGGCCGAGATCTGGCAACAGTTGACGATCCGGCGCAAAGACAAATACAGTTCGATGGACCTGGCGAAAACCAGTCCGGCGGAAAAGAAGATCAAGGACGCGCTTAAGTCGGAGACTAAAATGGAATTCGTGGACACACCGCTGTCCCAGGTGGTTGATTTTTTGAAAAATTATCACAACATCGAAATCCAACTCGACACCAAGGTGCTGACCGAAGCGGGAATAACTTCGGATACGCCGGTGACCAAGGATCTCAAGGGCATTACCTTAAAGTCGGCTTTACGTTTGATGCTTCATGATTTGGGAGATGTGACATATGTGATTCAGGATGAAGTGTTATTGATCACCACGCAGGACGAAGCTAACAGCCGGTTGGTGACCAAGGCATATCCGGTGGCCGATCTGGTGATACCAGTAAACGCAAACATGATGGGCGGCGGCATGGGCGGCATGGGAATGATGGGTGGCATGGGCGGCGGAATGATGGGTGGCATGGGCGGCGGCATGGGCGGCGGCATGGGAGGCATGGGCGGCGGCATGGGAGGCATGGGCGGGGGCATGGGAATGTTCAATGTGCCCCATGAATTACTGCCCCTGATGCAGAGACAAATGCTGCAGAGAGTTCCGGCCGGCGGCTTCCAAGCATTTGCGGTAAAGGATGATATAAGCGCGCCTGCCAAGGGCAATGAGCCCGCAACACAGAAGCCCGCATCACAAATTGAGAAAATTTCCATTGAGATTGCGGCGGGCGTTAATGCGGAGCAATATTGGGAAAAATATTTTTCCGCGAACGCGCCCCAGCCGGCGGCTGTGCGCGACGCGGTCCGCAGGCTGATGAAAGACAAGAAATACGATCACGTGATTGCGATGATTGACTGTGCCTTGCGTCATCGCCAGGCGCAGCCGTGGATGTACGAAGCCATGAGTTTGGCGATGCAAGCCGCGGGCCGTCCTAAGGAGGAGATCGAGCGGGCGGTGATGTCGTCGGTCGATTTTTGCGATGACACGGCCGACCTTACATACATCGGCACATATCTCATGAAATTGGGCTTGAAGGAGCGGGCATTGGATATTTTTCGCCAGGCGTCAGAGCAAGATCCGCTGCGGCCCGAACCATACATACTGGGCCTGAAAGCGGCCAGGGAATTAAACGACATGGACGGTTTGCGTTGGGCCAGCCTGGGGATATTGAACCAGGCCTGGACCAAGGATCATGCCCAAGTTTGGCAGGCGGGCGTGGGCGTGGCAAAGGAAATTTACCAGCGGATGAAGGCCGATAAACGCGACAAAGAGGCGGCGGCCTTCGAGGCGGAGTTGGATCAGGCGGTGGCCCGGGATTGCGTGGTGGCCGTCCATTGGACCGGGGACGCGGACGTGGACCTGATGGTGGAAGAACCATCCGGCGCCGTGTGCTCGTTGCGCAACCCGCGAACCGCGGGCGGGGGAGTCCTGTTGGGCGACGTGCTTGCGCAAACGGGGAGCGACAATTCCGGCGGTCATTCGGAAGTCTACGTATGCCCCAAGGGCTTTGACGGCGTATACCGTTTGAAAGCCTGGCGGGTTTGGGGAAAGGTAAACACCGGCAAAGTCACGGTGGAGATCACCACCCATTTCCGCGATAAAAATCCCATCACGGTCAGCAAGATACTTCCCCTGGAAAAGGACGAAGTGCTGGCAACCTTTGATTTAAAGGGCGGGCGCCGCAAGGAATCGCTCCGCCAGCAACAGCTTGCCAACGCGGCGGGCGGGCAATTTGCCGTCAATCAGCAAATTCTAGCCCAGCAAATTACCGCCGCAATCGATCCTCACGTGCTTGGCAACCTTGCATCGAGCGCCGGCGGCACGAGCAACGGCAACTTTGACAACCCGGGCGGCGGCGTTGCAGCAGGCCAGATAGTTCCATTCGTCCGAGGCGCAGTGGGCTATCAACCGGTCATTGCCATGTTGCCCGCGGGCGCCACTCTTAGCGCCACTGCCGTCGTGTCCGCTGACCGGCGTTATGTGCGCGTTTCGTGTACGCCTTTATTTACCGGCATCGGTCAGGTTTCGACGTTTAATACCAGCAGCGGTACAACTGGCTCAAGCTCGGGCAGCAACTCCGGTGCTGGAGGCAGCGGGATCGGCAGCGGCGGCAACGGTATCACCAGCGGCAGCAGTTCTTCAGGCACCGGATCATTCTAATCTCAATAAATCAATAAATAGAGGAATAAAGGTGCCAGGAACCATTATTTATCCAGATTCTGGATTATAAATGGTTCCTGGCACCTTTATTTTGTCGGGCGGAGCATGCCGGGATAAATGTCGAGATCCAGGCTCTCGATGCGGCCGGCTTTGAAGCGCTCCACTGCAATCGCGCCCATTACGGCGTTGTCGGTGCAGAGTTGCAAAGGGGCGATATGCAGGCGGACGTTTTGCCGCTTTGCCTGTTCGCTTAAGCGTTGGCGGAGCCGTGCGTTGGCCGCCACTCCCCCGCCCACGCATAGCACGCGCATGCCGGTTATTCTCAGGGCGGCCGCGGCCTTGTCGGCCAGGCAATCGACAACAGCTTCTTGAAAACTGGCCGCCAGGTCGGCTACTTGCGCGGAGGATAGATTGAGACTGGAGAAATCGGGTTTTCCCGGGCCGGCAATCGCGTAGCGGACGGCGGTTTTTAGCCCGCTGAAGCTGAAATCGAGGCGATTGTCGTCGGCCAAAAGTGCGCGGGGGAAATTGTAAGCCTTGGGATTGCCCGCTTCGGCGGCGCGCCCAATGGCAGGGCCGCCGGGATATGGCAGGCCCAGCATGGCCGCCACTTTGTCGAAGGCCTCGCCCGCGGCATCGTCGATGGTCGATCCCAACAGATCGAATTCCAATGCATCGCGGCAGGAGTAAAGACTGGTATGGCCGCCGCTGATGATCAGGCCCACGCAGGGAAACACTTCTTCATCGCTGGACAGCCGGCAAGCGTAGATATGGGCTTGGAGGTGATTGACAGCCAGGAGCGGAATGCCTTGGGCCAGGCAAATTGCCTTGGCTGCTACAAGTCCCACGAGCAAGGAGCCCGCCAGGCCCGGGGTATTGGCAACCGCCACGGCGTCGATGTTTTTTAAAGAAAGACCCGCTTTTTGCAGGGCTTCGTGAATTACGGGCAAGATGCGCTGGACGTGCGCCCTGGAGGCGATCTCCGGAACCACTCCGCCGAAGCGGCGGTGCAGATCGTCTTGCGAGGCCACGACCGCGGAGAGCACTTCCAGCCGGTCGGTCACGATTGCAGCGGCCGTTTCGTCGCAAGTGGTCTCCAGGGCGAGGATGTTCATGGGGATGAGGGGTGAAGGATGAGGGATGAGTGATGAATGATGAACAGGCCAAAGAAACCTTTAGCTATTTCGCACACTGACTTCTGACCACTGACCACTGACCACTATTTGTCATTATCCTTTTGTTTTGACAATTCGGCGGTCAGGTATTTAACGGCCATTTGCAACTGGCGATCTACGTATGGTTTTTCTTTTTTGGGGGCGGTAGAGTTTTTATCTGGGGCCGGAATATCGGCATTTTCATTGCGGAGGATATTGCGTTGGCGGCGATCTTTATCGAGTTCAACCATTTCTTTATCGCTTAGTTTCAGTTCAAAACCTTTATCGGGCAGAACGCCCCACTGGTCTTGATCCTTGGCGTCCGGGAAGCGGTGGATGTTTTTGCCGCTGGGGCGAAGATAGGCGGCGGTGGTCAGTTTCAAGGCGCTTTTGCCGTCTTCGAGTTCGATCAAGCTTTGCACGCTGCCCTTTCCCCAGGTGCGTTCGCCCATGACCACGGCACGGTGGTGGTCTTGCAGGCATGCCGCGACGATTTCGCTTGCGCTGGCGCTGATACGATTGACCAGGACGACCATGGGAAAGCCCTCGAAGGTGCCGGGTTTATGGGCATCCCAGGAGCGTTCGGGGGAACTGCGGCCTTTAGTGCTGACAATGCGTCCCTCGGAGACGAAGAGATCGCTTACTTCGATGGCGGCGTTGAGCAAACCGCCGGGATTGAAGCGGAGATCGAGGATCAGGCCGCGCATACCGGCCGCCTGCAATTGTTCCAATGCCCGCTGCAATTCGCCGGAGGTATCGCGGCTGAAGACCGTGAGCCGGACGTAGGCGATGCGGAGGTTGGGATCGAGCATAAAATCCCATTTTCCGTCGGGTTTTAGGCGGTCGCCCAATACGGTTTCGACGTGGATTCGCTTTCGAGTAATGGTGATTTGTTCTTTATTATCGCCGCCGGGATGGATCACGGTAAGCGAGAGGGAAGTTCCTTCCTTGCCTCTGAGGCGGGCGGTGGCCTCGTCGAGGGTGAGGTTGTCGGTGCTTTTGCCGTTGATTTCCACGATTTTATCTCCCGCCAACAATCCGGCTTTATAGGCGGGCGTGCCGTAGATGGGACTGAGGATTTTCAAATCGCCGTCATCAAGGGTGACTTGTATGCCGATGCCGTCGAACTCGCTTTCCACGGCGGTATGAAGTTGTTCGATATCGTTCGGGCCGATGTAGGAGGAGTAGGGATCGAGTTTTTCCATTACGCCGTGGATGGCCGCTTCGATAATTTCCCGGCGATCAAGCTCTAAAACGTAATTTTCCTGGACCTGATCGATCGTATCGACGAGGAGTTTGTACAACTCGTAATCGTCGTCTTCGCTCGATTGCTTGATTTCGTTTTCCCGGGCGGGTTGTTTGTTTTCATTTTCCTTGATAGTTTGTTTGTTTTCGGGGGGAGCGGCCAAAGCGGCGCCCAGAAGAAATCCCCAAAGCAGCATTATTACGCAGCGGCGTCGCAACATGGAACTATCCTTAAATGACTTAATTTATCGGCAATAAACAATAAAGCGGATATTAAAGTATAATGGAGCCTAGCCGGATTGGCAAGAAGCGTTCATCGCACACAAATTCCTGCGGATTGTTACTAAGTCTTCACTTTCGCAGGTGGTGGACCCAGGCGGGCGGGACGTTTCGCCACACGGCGTCGCGGCGGATTTCGTGAATTTTAAACACGTCGAGCATGGCACGGCGGATGCCGCGGAGCCGCCGGCGTTCGGCCGGGCCGCTTACGAAAGCTTTCATGCGCCGCATGGCGATGTACTCGAAGAACGAAAGCGTTCCGCCCGGGACCAGCAGATTTAGAAATATTTGCAGTATTTTTTCCACAACATCCACGGAAAAATTATTCAAAGGCAGGCCCGAGACAATCAAATCGTATGTCGTGTCAGTGGGGAGTTCTTCCACGGGACGGTGCAGAATCCGAGTGCGGTCGGCAACGGGCTGGAAAAGCGGATCAGATTTAAAGCGGCACTCTAGGAGGCGGACAAACGATTCGTTAAGCTCGACCAGATCGAGCCGGTCAAGAGGATGCATAGCGCTGATAATTTGCCTGGTAACGGCGCCTGTACCCGGTCCGACTTCGATGATTCGCCGCAGGGCAGAAGCGGGCTGGGCCACGTATCGCGCCAAGGTTTTGGCCAAGGGTCGCCCGCTGGGCAAGACCGCGCCGGTGGCGTGAAAATTCCGTAAATACTCGCGAAAAAACAAGCCGTATTCAGACATGAGCGTGGCAATGGAGTCGGAAAAAATGCAAACCGGCTGGCTTATAATCGCCGGGCGGCTGTTTAAACGCCGCCCAAACAAGGCTTCAATAAACAAGCAACATACCCGGTTTTTGCGGCAAGTTCAAGGCACTTTCACTGCCTGATAATACTCTGGCCGGATTCCGGTTCCAGAGGTTGGTCGAAAGACGCCTTTATAGCATTGCTATTGCGATCGGTTAGCAATGCGGCGGCCGGCGTGGACAGAACCGGCACGCTATAATCGGCATAGAAATGGGTAATTGCAGACCTTTCGGCAATGTTCAACAAACCGACCGGTTGCTTGATGTCGACTTGATCGCCGGATGACGGGCGTTTGATTGTGCTTGTGGATATTTTTTGCTGGACCGGTTTATCCGGAGCGGCATTACGGGTTTGAGATCGTTCGACCGACGGCGGCATGGGAGGCGGCGGGTTGTCGGCCTTTGCGGATTTTTGCGACCGTCCGACCGTGGATGGATTGGGTTGATTGTCGTCTTCCTGTATGGGCGGGGGCGGCGGAATTACGACGACGTCGGCAGTTTTGGCGGCCGCTTTTGGCTTCGCCGTTTTCCCAATAGGCTGCTTGGGCGTTGTCGCTTTTGCAACAGATTGATTAGGAGGCGCGTCTTCTACAATGGTCCGTTTGGTAATTATCTCTTTTACAATATGAGTCTGCTTGGGAGTCGTCTCTTTCACGACAAAATTCTGCTTGGGCCTTATCTCTTTCACAAAAGATTGGTTGGATAGCGCCTCGCCCAGCTTTGATTTATTAAGTCTAGACAGATCCGGGGCGGGGAAATTTGCCATTAATTGTTTGTCGACCAGGGGAGTGTAACCGATGTCTTCAGGCACGGATTGATCCGGCGGTGAAAGGCGATTAATTGTCTCGACCAGGCCGACGTATTCATTAGCGTTGAGAATATTCTTGGCATGCGAGAGGATGTCGCGGCGCTCGTCGGGTGTGATTTGGCCGTCGGACAAGGCGGCAAGCACCTGGTTTTTGATTTTCTGCTTGGCGGCAAGGGCGGCCGGCCCGCTAGATTGGGCGGCAATATTTCCGGCCAAAAGCCCAAATACCACCAGCGCCGACAGTGCGAGAAGAATAGTTTTAAAATGGATAGTCATGAACGATCCCCCCTGAAAACTTGGGTAAGGCAAAATTCCCGTCAATTCAATCGTGTCACTGGGTCAAAGACGGTAATAATAGCCACAACAATTGGAATAGGCATTACAATCGTCATAGCTAGAAGATTCATCGGAATCGGCTTTATCGGAACTTAACGTACAGTCTGCCCAGCCGGAATCATCGCGCAGTACAGGCTGGAATAATCGGAATAACCGATAAATCTTTCCAGATTAGCCTATTTTGACAGAATGGCGGATTGCCGAAGAAAGCAGGCGGCAAGAGTTTTTAATCCACATTTCTATCCAACGTACGTCACGACCAACCTTCGGTCGGCGCCCTAACGTAAGTCAAGCAGTGAAGAGCAATTCGAGCAAGCCACTGCTTCTGCGAAGCAGTGGCACATCGTCCTATAATAGCTCGATCAGATGAGAATAGTAGGTTAATAGTCGTACCACAGCCCCATGCCGATTTGTTCCTCGTGTGAGCGGTAGAACTGCTCCATATCGCTCATGCCGTCAAAATATTGCATTCCGACGCGGGTGAGATGGCCGGAGTGTCCGCGCCATTGGAGGCCGGTTTGCACGGTGATATTTCCGCTGTAATTGGTCTCTTGAGTGATCATGCCGTTTACGGCGATGAAAGGGCAGGCCCACTGCCCTTGTTGAGTAGGTTCAATGGGACTATATTCCACTCCGAATTGGAATTTCCAAGGATCAGCGCCTTCTTCGACATTAAATCCATAATCGGCTTCGCAATACAAGCGGATATCAGGAGTGATAAAATAACCCACGCCCAGAAGCAGGCAGTCGCGGACGTAGTTTATCCGATCAAATGTGTGATTGCGGACCATGAATTCATCGCCGAGGTGGGAGCTGAGGTGATAATAGCCGAATTTTCCCTGCCAAGGCCCTCGTCGCGCGGTCAGGGGAACGCCGAAGCGGAAATCCGCCCCATCCACGTCGCGGTCGTGTTCCAGATTCATCCGCACAAAGGCGGCGCCTTCTATGTCTAACTGGTATCCTTCGGGCCAAGGGCTATTGACGGTGCCGTAACGCAATATGCCGGCCCGTCCGCCTAAAGTAGCGTCCCACTGCCAGCCTATATCTTTTTCATGGACCCATTGAGAGGCGAAACGCGGCTCTTGGTTGCCGGCCAGATAGGATTGATACAACAAACTGTCGGGGAGGATTTGCCAAGACCAGGCTTCCTCGAAATACAGCGGCCTTTCGGGTTCCAGAGTGACAGGCAGATAAGGATTTGCGCTTAAAGCCGGATTAGCGGCGGGATTCATTGGCGCCGGGTTAGGGTTGATCGGACCTTGGTTGCCTGATTGAGGGGTTGACAGATAAGACGTTCCGCCCGCGGGAGAACCTGTCTGGGCTACGCCGGGCATGAAATTATAGGCATTCGTTCCGACATTTGTTTCGGGATAATTTATTCCGTTTGAATTATAGGCCGAAGGCTCGCCCGGAATTGCCGGGCCTGATGGAACGGGTAAAAAAGGGGTTGTAGAAGAAGGCGTTGATGGCGGAACACCTTGGGCTAAAGATACTTTGTCGGCGCCGCAAACCATCAATACCGCGCAGATGAAGTAGATAATTGGGTAATATCGAGACATCGAGGAAAGCCTCCTGAATAATCTGAAGAGGGGGCATAATATAACGATCTTCGCCGGGCAATGGCAGAGCGATTTTTTAAGGTCCATAACTTGTTTGATAGCAACAAGTTATGGCGACAAGCCGGTATTTTTTTAGGGCTTTGCCGCTTGCCGCGGATAAAATTGCCGACAAAAATGCACTCAAAGTATCGCGGCCTGGCCGTAGTCTGGTGAATCAGTGGTTTGAGTAAAATAGATAGGAACAGCCAGCTTTTTCCGGGGTTTATATAAAAATATAATAACAATTCACGACTTGCTATGTAGCAGGCACACGGAGTGTGCCTGCTACATTAAAGTGCAATTTCCGTGAACGTTTACAGAAAAAATCATCTTTGGAAAAATGGACGGTTTGTAAGCCCGGCAAGATTGCGAAGGAAAGGCCTTTAACGACATGAGCGTACAAAATCCGGCGCAAGCCGCAAGTTCCCCGGGCTCGGGCCGGTTCCTTCCTTTATTATTGATGTTGTTTGTGGGCAGCGGCTGCTCCGCGTTGATATATGAAATTGTCTGGTTCCAGTTGCTGCAATTGGTAATTGGCTCGACGGCGGTGTCGCTGGGTGTGTTGCTGGGCACATTCATGGGCGGGATGTGTTTGGGCAGCCTTGCCTTGCCGCGTATGATTTCGGCGCGGCGGCATCCCCTGCGAGTTTATGCCTTGCTGGAGCTGGGAACCGGGATCATCGGCATCGCGGTTTTGTTCGTCATTCCTTTTGCCGATCGGTTTTACGCGGCCAGCGCCGGCCATGGCCTGCCGGGAATCTTGCTCCGCGGGGCGGTATGCGCGGCGTGTCTGTTGCCGCCTACCTTGCTGATGGGCGCCACCTTGCCGGCGATTGCCCGATGGGTCGAGACCACGCCTGAGGGCGTTTCCTGGTTAGGGCTTTTTTACGGGGGAAACATTGCCGGGGCCGTGTGCGGTTGCCTAGCGGCGGGATTTTATTTGCTTCGGGTATACGACGTGGCAACTGCAACTTATGTAGCCGCGGGCATAAACGGCACAGTGGCTATGATCGGGCTGATTTTGGCGGCCGTTACGCCGCATCGTGCACAGGGGAAACACAAAACGCCGGAGCTAGCCGCAAATGCCAGGGGATTGTGGCCGGTTTACGTTACGATCGCACTATCGGGCATGTCCGCGCTGGGCGCGGAGGTGATTTGGACGCGCATTTTGTCGTTGATGTTGGGGGCCACGGTGTATACGTTTTCCATCATCTTGGCCGTGTTCCTGGTAGGGTTGGGTATCGGCAGCAGCATCGGGGCGTTTGTGTCGCGAGGAAGGGTGCGTCCGTGGGTTGCGCTGGGCTGTTGCCAAATGCTTTTAGCGGCCGCGATTGGATGGACTGCGTTTATAGTTGCCGATTCGCTTCCTTTTTGGCCGATCGATCCCTGGCTTTCCACGAGCCCCTGGCTCAATTTCCAGCTTGACCTGGTGCGTTGCGCATGGGCCATTTTTCCGGCGACCTGCCTGTGGGGAGCGAGTTTTCCCTTGGCGATTGCGGCGGTATCGTCGCCGGGAAAGGACCCGGGACGCCTGGTCGGCAACGTTTATGCCGCCAATACGGTGGGCGCGATCCTGGGCGCAGTGGGTTTCAGCATAATCCTGATCGGCTGGATCGGCACGCAGCAGTCCGAGCGGGTGCTGATGGGATTGTCGGTGGCGGCCGGTTTGTGCATGTTCGTGCCCTTGATATGGCCTTTCCGGGCCCGGCCAGCGTCCGGCAGCGCGTCCGGGAAGCCTGAGCTTGGGACCGCGGGCACGGTAGTGCTGGCCGCGGCGGTCGGTGTGGCGGCATTGGTTGCCTGGAGATTGCCCGTAATTCCTTGGGAATTAGTGGCATACGGGCGAGTCGTTCCGTCGAATATCGGGCAGTCGAAGATGCTTTACGTGGGCGAGGGTATGAATTCTTCCGTGGCCGTTTCGGAGATGCAAAACGGGGAGCGGAATTTCCATGTCAGCGGCAAGGTGGAAGCCTCGAGCTTACCGCAAGACATGCGCCTGGAACGGATGCTCGGCCACATACCCGCGCTTTTGCACTCCGGACCGCGTTCGGTGCTGGTGGTGGGTTGCGGGGCGGGCATAACGGCGGGCACGTTCGTGTTGTATCCCGAGGTGGAGCGGATCGTGATTTGCGAAATCGAGCCCTTGATTCCGCCCATTGCCGCGGATTATTTCGGCCCGGAGAACTACAACGTGCTGGACGATCCGCGCGTGGAAGTGGTCTACGACGACGCGCGGCATTACATCCTCACTACGAAAGAGACCTTCGACCTGATTACGTCCGATCCGATTCATCCATGGGTCAAAGGATCAGCCACGCTGTATTCGAAGGAATACTTCGAGATGTGCCGGCGGCACCTCAACCCGGGCGGGGTAATCACCCAATGGGTGCCCTTATACGAGAGCGACGAAGACGTGGTGAAGTGCGAAATCAAGACTTTTTTCGACGTCTTTCCCGATGGAACGGTTTGGGGCAATGACATAAACGGAGGAGGTTACGACGTAGTCCTGTTCGGCCAGAACGGCGCGACAAAGATCGACGTGGACCAGATTCAAGACCGGCTGGACCGCAATAAGCGCGTGAGCGGATCGCTGGTCGAGGTCGGATTTTTTTCGGCGCTCGAGTTGTTGGCCACCTACTCCGGCCGGGCAGGGGATTTGCAGCCTTGGCTGGCGGACGCCGAGATAAACAGAGATTGGAACCTGCGCCTGCAGTACCTGGCGGGCATGGGGTTAAACCTCGATCGGGGCAAGGAGATTTTTGCCTTGATGTTGACTTATTACAAGTTCCCCAAGGACCTGTTCGCCGGCTCTGAACTGCGCAAAGCGGCGCTAAAGTTTATGATCCAGCAACGCAATCAATCGGCGATGCTGCGCACGGCCGAATAGCGAATAACAAGCAGCGGCACGGATAAAAAACCAAACAACCATTCAAAAAAAGCCCTACCTGTCTTGGGCGTGGACCGTGCGCGGAAAAAATCGCCATTATTCTCAAGGTTTCTTGAGTTACATCACGCTCGATCAACGCCAACTAACCGCCGCCGCCAAGCGTAGCCGAGCAGGCTGATGGCGCCGATGCCGAGGAAAACGAGGGTGGAGGGCTCGGGCACCGTTGAAAGGGCAAAGGGCGAGAAACTGTCGGTTGTGAAAGTGATAGTGTCGTTGATCGGATCGACAACCTGGTTCGATGGAATCACCCATGAACCATTCTCAAAGTGCTCGATCTGTAGCGATGAGAGGGGAACGTTTCCGATTAGTGACGGGTCGAAATGGAGCGTCACCGTGGCATCCCCGCTGAAACTGCCGCTAAAAGCAAGGTCCCAAAGCTGAACCGTGCTGCCGGGCAGGGCGAAGTTGATTTCCCCAGCGGCTACCGCGCCGAGCGCCTGTTGCAAGTCGGCTGGAGTGGTGGGTTCAAGGAAGTTGCTGGTGAGCGTTCCTGGCGATGTGATATTATTGAATGTGCCTTGAACACCGCCGACGGTCTCCGGGCCGCCGCTCACGGTCGTCGTGTTTGTCGAGACGCTTCCCCGGAGGTTCATGGTCAAAACTGTTGCCCCGGCGTGGCCTGCCAAATCCTTCTGGTCCGAAAGGTTAAACAGATACTGCCCCGTGAAATCGCCCGTCGTCGAGGTATTTAAGAACATGTCGTAGAGATTGCTGGAACTGCCGGAGGGCAGACCGTGGAACGGCTCGATGTCGGTAATGAACTTGCCCTGCGGATTGGATGCTGCCGTCACGCTGTCTAAGTCCAGATCGGCGCGATAAGGGGCCAAAAGGTTTTGGATTTGAAATGAGAGGTTATGGTAACCGCTGCCCGCCAGGAGCGTGCCGAAATCGAGGTTGAGCGTGGTCCCGCCGCTGACGAATGCCGGGGCCGAATGATCCAGCACGGTCAGGGTTGCAGCAATTGACTGGCTGCCATTGGATGAATTTGGATCACTGGCAGTAAAAGATATCGTGTTGACGCCTAGATTAGTGGAAGAGGCAGAGATGGTGCAAAGTTGGCTTAAACTCGGGGCAAGACTGCCGGATGCGAGAGTGGGTGATCCGAGCGTGGCCGTGCCACTTTGGACGTCTGCTCTGAGGGTATAATTCAGTTTGTTGGCCCCAGAACCGGCAGAGTTTGTCAGTGTTGTACCCACGGTGGCTGTCCCACCCGTGATTATAGTCGCATTGGAGATGTTACCTAGGCTCACGGTGGCGGTGGGCATTAAAAGGAAGGCACGATAGGTCCCGCTGGAATTCGTTGCGGTGCCCACGATTTGGCCCAAATCGTTGATACTAGAGGGAGAAACTAGCGTCAATCCAGAACCAGGAGCTATCATGTTGTTCAAGTCCTGCAAAGACCCGCTACCGCTGTATAAGAATGCGTGTACGAAGCCGGTAGTACCGCCGCTAGGGTGGTAATATCCTATAGCCTGCCCGTTATTGTTGATATCAGTGACGCCATCGCCGCCGAGGTCTTGCATGGAACCGCCGCTGAACAAGAATGCGTGGTCGGCACCTCCGCTGGATTGGGATCGCCCCACGACCTGCCCGCTGTCGTTGTTGCCCGAAGCGAAACTGTACGTTCCACCGAGTGTGCCGAGGTCTTGCATGGAACCGCCACTGTATAAGAATGCGTGGGAGTCGGCACTGCCGTTGGGTTGAGAAGACCCCACGACCTGCCCACTGGCGTTGATGCCAGTGGCACCGCTGCTCATTCCGCCGAGTGTGCCGAGGTCTTGCATGGAACCGCCGCTGTATAAGAAGGCGTGTTCGGTATTAAAGCTGGTATAGGCATACCCCACGACCTGCCCGCTGTTATTGATTGCCTTGGCATCGCTCACCGTTCCGCCGAGTGTACCGAGGTCTTGCATGGAACCGCCACTATATAAGAAGGCGTGTACGGCATTAACGCTGGTATAGGCCTCTCCCACGACCTGCCCGCTGTCGTTGATGCCCGAAGCGAAACTGTATGTTCCACCGAGTGTACCGAGATCTTGCATGGAACCGCTGCCGTAGAGGAACGCGTGGGAGACATTGTTGCTGGTTGCGGCATACCCCGTGATCTGCCCGCTGTTGTTGATGCCATAGGCGTAACTGAATGTTCCACCGAGTGTGCCGAGGTCAGTCACAGTGTAAGCCGGTCCGGCAGAGACGCGGCTAGTGCATAGCGTCGCGACGACCAACAGGAAAACAGCGATAATCATACGAGTCACGAGCGGATTTCTGGGTTGTTCTGGGACAACTTGGTGACAGATATCTCCGAAATAGGGTTTACCTAGCGCGGTTGTTCGGCCGTGCGAACGGATGTTTTTTCGATACCACGTGCAATATAGGAGTAAGCAACCGGCAGCAAAGCCAATTAGCACTACCGTCGATGGCTCCGGCACCGATTTAACCTCGAATCGCAGACCGGTCGCCGAGGAGTTCTGCCAGCTTGAAGTGAAGCCGTTCCAAGTGAAATAGGATGCGCCCGGCAGATCGGTGTTGTCAGTGGGCATGAAGCCCGTAGTGCTGCCGGCCCCGAACTGGCCTGAGCCGAAGACGAGCGCATACTCGCCGGGGTTAAGCGTTGCCGATAGCGGCGTGAGGAAATCGCTGCTCGGCGTGCCCGCATTGAAGGTCGTAGAAGCCACGACCTCCGGCAGGCTGAACGGGCTGCCGGTCGGCAAGGCGGTCGGACTGCTTAGCGAGACAATCGCACCAAATAGCGTTCCCGAGGAATTGCCCAAATGCCCGCCGATGTCCGAGACTAGCTCCGTCTGGCTGACGGCGAAGCGTGCTCCGACGAATTGCGCGAACGAGCCGCCCGAGAGCACGGCCCCGGTCGTTAGCCCCGTGGGTCCGAGCGTTGCCGATTCGTAGATAATCGCCCCGCGTGCTGGCAGAGGTATCGCGATAGCAAACAGGGCCACAGCTAACATTAAGTTCTGCAATCTCACGATTTCTCTCCCGTATTATTCTCAAGGTTTCTGAACTCACTCACGCACGGTCAACACCAACCAACTACTTACCGCGTAGCGTAGAACGCGGTTATGACGAAAAAAAGTGGAAAACACCCAGCTCAAGAACGGCCCGCGGCAAAGCGACGGCTTGCACGGCGAGCAACAGTGGCTAGGTACTTAAACGCTGCCTCTTCGGGTAGAGAGCGGATCAAAGAAATCAATTATTAATGAGATTATCAGAAATCTATGCGAATGTCAATAAACCGCCCATATATAAGCATAATAATGTTTCTTTAATAGATAATGATTACTTGAGTACATATCTATAGTATGCGGGTTGATGCCCTCTTTCGGGCTCTTCCTTTATTATTTGCATCCTGCCGGCATTTTTAAACTAAATCCGCATTTCTCACCTACATATGCCACGACCAACCGACCAGGCAAAGCCGGGTGCCCATCGGTGCCCTGACGTAAGGCAAGCAGTGGACGTTGGTTCAAGCAATCGCTGCTTCTGCGAAGCAGTGGCACGCTGTCTTGTAATGTATGGGTCGGTGAGAAATGCGGATTAATAACAAGCAGCGGCAGGGATTAAAAAAAGGTCGCCGGATGTTCCTCCGACGACCCAGGTCAGATTAGGGGTGGCTGAGGGGACTTGAACCCCCGACATCCAGATCCACAATCTGGCACTCTAACCAACTGAGCTACAGCCACCGTGTACGAAAGACATAGACGTTATTATATAAGAATAGTTCGTGCAATCGTCAACACAAGACATCAGCAATCGCAGTAAATTCGCGCACCCAGGGCGGCCAATGGCCGCGGCTTTACATACCTAGCGGGCCGGGTTTTACATCGTTGAATGGATTAATGATGCAGTCAATGTGGGCAAAACGCCCTCACTCTAACCCTCTCCCGGAGGGAGAGGGGACATGTTTAGATAAGTGTTTTACCGGGCTTTGGCAACTTGGCGGAGGTTGAGGTAATCCAGTGCGATGGCCAAGACTTCATCGAGGTAATAATCGCGGACGATGCCCTTATTGCTGGAATTGTTGAGTTCCTCGTAGGTTTTTTCTTCTTCTTTGTCGGCGTTTAGCTCTTCCCGCTCCTTGACGAACTGGGCTTCGTTGAGGGTAACGGTTTTTTTGGCTTTTTGCTCTTTATACCGGACTATGTTTCGCTCTTCCTTTTGGAATTTTTCCGAGTCCTGCACGCGTTGTTCCGAGCAGCGTTTGAGTTGCTCGCGGATGGGAGCGGTGACGAAATCGAAGTGTTTAAAGGACATGGGATCGACGCGGTCGAATTCCAGAGGGTAGTCGAGATCGGCCTCGCCGACGTCAAGATTGCTAATCAAGGAGGGAAGTTCGATGTCGGCCAGCACTCCGCGTTTTTGCGTGCTTTCGCCGCTGGGCCGATAGAATTGCTGCATGGTTACCTTAAGTGCGCCCATGGACGGCATATTGGGATAATTGGAAAACAGATGCTGGCTTATGTCCAACAGGCTTTGCACCGTGCCTTTGCCGTGTGTGGAATGGTCGCCGACGATCAGACCGCGGCCGTAATCCTGGATTGCGCCGGCCAGGATTTCGCTGGCCGATGCGCTGAATTTGTTTGTGACCACCACGAGCGGTCCGGACCATTCCATGGCCGGGTCGAGATCGTAAAACGGGGAGACGTGTCCATCGGCGTCCTTTACCTGCACGACCGGTCCGTTGGGGATGAACAGCCCGGTGAGGTTGATGGCCTCGGTGAGCGACCCGCCGCCGTTATTGCGAAGATCGAGGACCACGGCATCGACGCCTTGTTTGTTGAAGTCTTCGAGAATCACCTTAACGTCGCGGGTAGTGCTTTTGAAATCGGGAATTCCGCGGCGTGCTCCGGTCATGTCCATGTAAAAACTGGGCAGATTGATGACGCCGATTTTGAAGGGCGTGCCGTCGGGGCGTTTGCCGGCTTCGAAGATTTTCGATTGCGCCTCGCTGTCTTTGAGCTCGATTTTTT
>JBEKSO010000003.1:0-29212 GCA_049516935.1 Thermoguttaceae bacterium | reverse complement strand
ACCATTCCCTCCAAAACCAGCAACGGCCGATGGCGAAGGAGAAAACGGTCTTTGAACGTGCCCGGCTCGCTCTCGTCGGCATTGCAGACCAGCACTCGCGGAGCCGGATTGGCCGTGGCCAGTTCCCATTTCTTGCCCACGGGAAAGCCAGCGCCGCCCAAGCCCCGTAAACCTGATTTTTTCACGACATCGACCAACTTGGCCGGATCGGCGCGATCCACCAGCCGGCATAATGTTGAAAATCCGCCGGCCGCTTCCCACTCCTCCACCTCAGTGAGCGAAAGCGACTGAGGGCCCAAAATCCTTCGCTGCTCTTCCGGCGCGGCCTTTGGGAAGTCATCATGCCGCTCTGCGCGCTTGTACAACTCGGCCAAACTCATTTCGCCGCCGTTTCGCACGTTATGCAGAAGCTCCGGCATTTCCGACACTGTTACCCGGCCAAAAACCAAATCGTCGATCCGCACAGCAGGACAAACTGAGCAATGCCCCAGGCAATTAACCGTTTCGAGCCGGAAACAGCCGTCGCCGGTGACTTCGCCCGGCTGTATGCCCAGTTCACCCGAGGTTGTTGAGACGAGATCGCGGCAAGCAGCCAGTTCGCAGGCCGCTCCATCGCAGATGCGAATCACGTGTTCGGCCGGCCGGTCGAAGCGGAAATCGTCATAAAACGAAGCGACGCTGTAGCTAAGATGGCGCGGGATGCCCAGCCGGGCTTCGATTTCCGTAAAAACCTCCGCCGGAATGAAGCCTAATAGTTCCTGCACGGACCTGAGCAATGGAAGCAGAATCGTACGAGGATTGCCGGTTGCATCTTCATGCTCGGCGAGGATGTCGTCGATGAGTTGTCGGGCCTCCACTCGTTTATCTCCTCGTGACATTTATAAATGTTTCGCGTAATAGGCGAGCACGTCTTTCCGGCCGACGACGCCGACCAGCTTTTTTTGACCGTCGACGACGGGAATGCAGCGTATTCTCTTGGACTCTAACATCCGCACCACCTTGGCAATGGTGCAGTCCTCTCGAACAGTGACCACTTCCATGGTCTCGATATCGCTCACGTTCCTAGCGATGTTGGAGGGGAACATGAGATCCGTCTCCGAGATGATGCCCATCAGCTCCCCCTGTTCATCCACAACCGGCAGCGAGGCCACGCGCTGGTTCACGAAGATCTCCAGGGCATCCTTGCAGGACTGGTTATGGCGTATGATAATGACGTTTCTGTTCATGATGCCGGCCACGGTCGCCTGGACCAGCTTGTGATACCGTTTCAAGTCCAAGCTCATATCCAACTCGCGCAGGTCTTTGCCGGGCAGGTTCTCGAAACCGCATTTCTTATACACGTGCCTCGCACGGACATTCGTGCACTCCACCCCAAGCCAAATCCGGTCGAAGCCGATTTCGTAGGCCAGTTGCACGCTGGTTCGCGTGAGTTGAGTGCCGATGCCGGTGTTCTGGAACGGCGGGCTGACGACCACAAACATTTCACATACTTCATTGTCCATAGGGAACAAAGCGGCATGCCCGACGGCCCCGTCGCCAAACGAAAGCGCCACTATATTGATGCCATTGCCGATCATGTGCTGGACCCACTTCGTGCAGGCTTCGTCGGTCACCGGTGGAAGCCCCTGGAAGGAATTTCTGGGCTGGAACGCAAGGTACATGGCGATCATACTTTGGCAGATCTTTTCGTCCAGCATCCGAATGAGGATAGCCTCGCCTTTCTTGGAGATAAACGCCCGCGGCTTGCGGTAGAGCGTGGATTCTTCAGCCCTGGGGTCCAAGCGGGGAACCATATCTATTGCAAACCTTTTTGCATTTTCCAAGCCTTGATGTAATCGTCGCTGTAAAGTTGTTTGCCCAGCAGGACATCGGCGGTAATCAGGGCCTCAATGAGGTCCTTGTCAGCGGCGTCGAGAATGGCCGCCGTCAAACCCGCGGCCAGACACATCACAAGATAAGTCCGATTGAGCAGTTTGTGCAGGAGGCATTTCTGGCTCACGTTCGACAGCCCGACGATGAAATTCGGGGGCGGATCGTTGACGATGGCCAACTGGCGGATGGCCTCTACGGCATTCATCTGCTGCTTGGGGGCGGCGTGAATGGGCAAGATGATGGGATCGATAAAAATGTCTTCGGGCGAAAGACCGGCTTCCAGGGTTTGCATCATAAAAGCCGCGCCGCATTCGATGCGTTTTTCGACGTTGGCGGGCACGCCATCCTGGTCCATCGTCAGGCCGATGATGCCCGTGCGCTGCGCGACGGCCAGCGGAATCAGCTTGTCCATATATTCCGGCGCGGCTGTGCAGGAGTTAATCACCAGCTTGGTTTGGGGCAAGGCCTGCCTGATCTTGGGTATGACTTCGACCAGCAGGACTGCCTTAGCGCTGTCAATAGAAAGTGGTAGGTCAGTTATCTCGTGGACAGTTTGGGCAAGCCAGACAAAACTCTCCACCGGCTCGGCCTTGGTGGGGCCGATGTTCAGGTCCATTACGTCCGCCCCGCCGGCAATTTGCTCCCGGGTCAGATCCTGAACAACCTGCTTGTTCCGCTCCTGAATGGCAGTGCGGATGTCGCGATACATGCCGTTGATGCGTTCGCTAAAAATAATCATGGAA
Source organism: Thermoguttaceae bacterium (assembly GCA_049516935.1). Lineage (GTDB taxonomy): Bacteria > Planctomycetota > Planctomycetia > Pirellulales > Thermoguttaceae > JBEKIK01. Next base: position 26,597 of record JBEKSO010000003.1, on the reverse strand, counting down.
TTGTTCCCTCCGGTTTGAACTCAAAATTAATAATTACAACGCTTTATCTCCGCTTGCGTGTCAAACGCCGGCGAGCTGCCGGACCACGTTGCGGACGGCGGCCATGGCTTTCGGATGCCGCATGATCAGTAGATCGGCGCCGCCCTGGAGCAAGTCGGCGGCTGTAATCGCCTCCCACGCCGGGCCGCGATCGGCGATCGATCCCCAGGCATCCGCGTCTCCGTCAGCGGCGCGGGCCTCCTTCGCCCGCCAGGCTTCATAAGCAACGTCCAAAATAACAGGCTGCGCCATCAAGCGGTCGCCGGCAAGCGCGGCCAGCCTTCCGCGTTCGAGAATCGAATACACGTATTCCATTCCATATCCCAACGCGGCGGTGGTGGGGTATATGACGATGTCGGTCAAGGGAAAGCCCGTGTCGCTGACAAGGATGTTTACCTGTTTCGACTTGTTGATGTCGCACGGCGCCAGCGTGATCAGCTTATGTCCGTAAGCCTGCGCAGCGGCGGCGATGGTGCGGTACTCGGTTTCGGTGGCCGCACCCAAGAGGCAGTTCTCGCCCTGGGCGGCCTCGGCAACCTTGGGCATTACGGCCTGATCCTTTTCCGGGACGTCGCAACCCCAGATGATCAATGGCAGATCGACTGCCGCCAGCACGGCCCGGACGGTATCGGCCGCCTCTTGTGGCGAGCGATCTCCTTCATCGGGATGCGTGCTCACCAGGCGGAGATTGACCAGGTCGGCGCCCAACTCCTTGACGCGCCGCGCCCAGGCGGCCGGGTCCGACCATACGTCGCGATATACTTCCTCCAGCGGTCGAGGCCATTCGGCCGGCGGCTTGTCCAGCACGTCCAGGGCGATGGCCGGCGGATGGGGCGTCTGTCCGTCGAATTTGAGGAATGGGATCCCGTCCGCGCCGCCGATGGTCACGGTTCGGCCGCGCGTTCCGCCTTCGGATTTCGTGGCCCCGATGGTCACCGGGTTTACTCGCCCGGACCATTTTTCTTTTGCATCAGGCACAATCATTATATAATCTCCTTGGATCGGTTGATTTCAATGCTTCTCTAAAACGGCCGCGGTGGAACACAGTTCTTTGACTGCATTCCTGACCGCCAGCATCGCCGGACTTTGTGCCGGGAGGCGAAATACGTCACGTCCGGCGACTCCATCGCGCTCAAGCTCGTCATCTTGCGGTACGTCGGGAAGGCGCTCAATGTGAAGCCCGGCTAGTTCACTTTCGACCGCTTCGGGCACGCCTTCTGGGCCGAGGCGGTTGATCAACAACATCCGCCGGCCGATGACCACCGGTAATTCGAGGGAAAGCGCCAGGATGCGGCCGGCCGCCCGCGCCGAAGGCAGCGTCGGGTTCATGACGATAAGCAAAAAGTCCACGTTATTGGTGGTGCGGCGGGAAATGTGCTCCATGCCGGCTTCATTGTCCACAACCACCGCGGCGTAGTTTTTCGACAGAGAATCCAAAGACTTTCGCAAGAGGTTATTTACCGCGCAATAACAGCGCGGTCCTTCCGGCCGGCCCATAGTAATGAGGTCGAAGCCGTCGGCCTCGGTGATGGCCCGTTGGAGTTCATCTTCAACCGCTCGGACCCGGCCGATGCCGCTGGGCGGCGATCCTTCGGGACTGGAACCCACCTCGCGGATCTCGGCCAAGGGTCTGCCCGGCTCGACGCCCAGTGTCTCGGCCAGGTTGGAATTGGGATCGGCGTCGACGGCCAGGATCGGCCGGACGCCCGCTTCTCTCAGCCCGCGGACAAGCAGGGCGGAGAGCGTGGTCTTTCCGATTCCTCCTTTTCCGGCAATAGCGATAGATAAGGTCATGGTAATTTTTATTCTGGGAGTCAGTTTGTTGTGGAAAAAAACGCCTCTTGCTTTAAAACAGAGGGGAAACGGGAAAGATCGGTATGCGGCAGAAAACAGGCCGATGTGAATTGTTCCATATACGTCGGGTCCACTATCAGTTCTCGATATGTGATCCGATCGCGGATGCGAAGGACCTCGTCGCACATCCGCCGGCTGGTCATCACCATCTTCGCGCCCGCCACGGAACTGTTGCCGATGAACTCGATGCGATCCATGGGCACGTCGGGCAGCAGTCCGATGGTTATGCAATGGGGCACGTCCAGCCGGTTGCCGAACGCGCCAGCGATATAAATCTTCTTGATATCGTCGAAGGACAATCCCAGGCCTTGGACAAGCGAATCGGCGGCGGCATAGATAGCGCCCTTGGTGCGGATAAGGTTTTCCACGTCGGCCTGGGTTAAAACGATGTCGCGACCGTTGCCGGATTCTTCGGCCCCGATCAGTACAAATTTCACGCGGTTGTCTTCGCCGTTGAATCTGAACCGTCCGGGCATGCGGTTTACCTGAAAATGTCCGTGCCGGTCAACAATGCCTGCCAGGAGCATTTCTGCGATCAAGTCTATCAGGCCGGTGCCGCACAAGCCAACCGGCGGGCAACCGTCAATGGTGCATGCGAACACGGCTGGTTCCCGGCGGGATATTCGCACGCTATCGATGGCGCCGCTTGTGGCCCGCATGCCGCAGGAGATAGAGCCGCCCTCGAAAGCCGGACCCGCCGAGGCCGAACAAGCTACGAGAAAATCGCGGTTTCCCAATACCACTTCGCCATTGGTGCCGATGTCCAGCAGTAGTGCGATATCCTCGCTCTTGTGCATACCCGAGGCCAGGATCCCCGCGGTAATATCGCCGCCGACGTAGCTTCCGGCCATGGGAAGGGTATACAGGATTCCGCGAGGATTGATCCGCAGGCCGATCTCAGCGGCCCGCAATGGCGGCGGACTAGTTGTAGCGGGGACAAAGGGCGAAATCCGGATTAGATCGGTTTCCAATGCCAATAGGAAATGAAGCATCGCCGTATTGCCGGCGGCGACCACGCAGGAGATGTCTCCCCGGGGGACTTTTGCCCGCTCTTCCAAGTCATCGATCAGCATTTCGATGTCCTGGATAATGGCCCGGTGTAGAACTTCGGCGCCGCCCGGCTGCCGGGCATAGTTGATACGGCTGATTACGTCCGCGCCGTATTTTATCTGAGAGTTGTATTTGGCGGCCGCATCGCGGGTAATGCCGGATGTGAGGTCGACCAAGTGTGCGACTACGGTTGTCGTGCCCACGTCCAAGGCAAGGCCGAAATTCCGGTCCACCGTGTTTCCCTGCTCGACACAGATTACCTCGCTCGTATCACCGCGCCGCCCGACCGTGGCTGTGACATGGCCGTCCCACTGCCATTTCCACGATGTCCGGTTCACATTTTTACTACGGAGCACCCGCGGGAGTTCACGGGCAATCTTCAATCCCATTTGCAAGGTGCCGGGCCGCCGCTTCCGGATCGTTTCCAACAGCCGTTCCTGGTCGGCCGTGGGATCGTCAATGGTCGGCTCTGGCAAAGTTAACGCGAGTTTTTCCACCAATGGATCGAGTTCCGGCGGCGGTCGCTGTGCCCCGCGATGGGCGAAGTCTCTGAATTGTTCGCTATCTCGGCCCAAGCCTTCATATCCGCCTAGTCGCGACTCCGGCGGCACCTCCAAGACCATATTGCTCCGAGGCATGACCTTGCAAGCAAGCACGTATCCGTGAAGAATTTCGTCGCGAGTGAGATAATCAGTCGATTCCCCTGCAACCTCCCCCTGGCGTACGATCACCCGGCATTTTCCGCAGACGCCTTCGCCGGCGCAGATTCCATCCACATAGACGTTGGCCTTGCGTGCCGCGTCCAGGAGGTTGGTATTCTCATCTACCACCGCTTCGCGGTCATCCGGCAGAAAATGAATAGTATATTTTGCCACGACGTTCCCTTCCGACCTGCAAGTAGCGTCGGATGCTACACGGACCTATTTTGATTTCCATTGTTTTTTGAGATAGTTCGGTATGCCCGACGCTTCTTTCGGACCAATTTGCACGGTCCAGCCTGACTCGTCTTCCACGCCGGCCGATAGCACGGCCACAAATCCCGGCAAGATCATGGTTCGATGCGGCAGCTTGCCTTCGATCTCCGAATTTTTCAGCGCCTTGCAAATCGTATCCGCGTTGAATTTGTCCGAGGCCCAGGCGGTCAGCACGGATGTTCCCTCGGTATCGACCGAGAGGATATAAGCCGGCACGCGGCTGGCTTCGACCTCGCCCGCCACCGAATAATAGCTGAGCGAAAAGTTTGTGGTTACCAGAAGCGGCGACTCGGGTCCAACTTCGCCCACCGCATAAAGTTTCGGCTCGACGGCCACCGGCTTCTGCGGATCGGTATAGATGTCCTGACGCGTGGTCAACAGCGGGAGCATCTGCCAAGGCTCGACAGCATCGGTCACCACGACGGCGGCATACTTTGCCACGTAGGTGCTGGCCTCGATTGCCTGCATCAGCGGATCGGGGTCCGTAGTTATCGCCATGGCGGGATAACCAAGCGGGCGGAAGTTTTTTAAACCCAATCGGCGTATTTTGCTCAGCGTCTCGAGCGTCGGTTTTAGTCCGCGCGTGCCCGGGTCGAGCACGATCTCCTCCACGCCCGCGGCCGCTATCTGGGTCGTCAGGTCGGCAAGGGCCTCGAGTCCGTCGGCGCGAACGGCCAGCGGACAACCGGCCTGTTTGGCGACTTGGGCCGCAGCCAAGGCCTGGGCCGGATCGGAAATGTACAAAAGCGATCGCTGGCCCGCCAAGGCGGCAGCCGCCTTTTGCAGATGCTCGGCTTTGGACGACATCAGCATGCACGGCATGCCGGATTTCTCCGCCGCCAGGCCGGCCGCTTTGGCGAACCGCTCTGCGTCGCCCGACTCGTTGTCCACGGCCACGAGATTCACTCGGATCTGATTGCCGACTCGCTCGAAACTCAGCTTGCCTGCCGCAGCGGCCCGCGCGGCCAAGGCATTGTCGTCGAGGGTGTCCGAAATCCGCACGGCCACCGCGGCGGGGCGGTGAAACTTCTCCTCGTGACGGTAGAGCTGCGTTTCGTTGCCGATCCTGATTTGCACATCGCCGTTGCAGATGGTAACAAGCTGGATGGGCGGGCGGGCGGAAGACTCTAGCGCCGCCTTGCCCGCCGCAGTTACGTGCGGACATTTATCCAGCGACACCTGCTTGGTGGCCATCTTCATGGCAAAGGCCAGGCAGGTGGGAAAACCGCAGTCCTTGCAGTTTGTCTTTGGCAGGTTTTTGTAAATTTCCAAGCCGGTAAGGGCCATTGCAATATCCTCTTAAAAATCGTTGATACAGTATTAATTGATTATATTAGCGGGGCAAGGGATAGGGCAGGATGAGCCACCTTCTCCAAGTATGCGAGTACCTCTTCCTCCGTCATGGCGTCCTCCTCCGTGGCGATCTTGTCCAGCAGGTCCGGCGCGCCCAGGCGCTGAGCCTCTTTCTGCAATCGCTCGCGGATGCCTTCCTTGAGCGATTTCGGCATCCACACCAGTCGTTTCGCGCCGCCGTCGGCCGCCAGGAATTTCGGGCTGGAAAGATAGAGCCGTCCGACGCCCACGAACCCGGGCGTCTGCGCTCCGCCGCCCGTGACAGATGCAAGGTCGCCGAAACTCATCCCGCAGGGCGTCACGCCCTGGTATTCGCGGTTGACTACCATCACGCCGTTGGCCAAAGGCAGGACCGCGACAATGCATTCGAAGCAGCCGCAGCTTGTCATGGGCGATTCCAGCAGGCTGTACGCGCAGAATCGCTCGATCTTGTGGTTGGAGTGCTGGTAAACGAAGCGGTTGACGCCTTCCCATTCGCCTTTGGCCGCGTCGATGGTGCGCCCCTTGGGGATCGGCTGGTTGGGGCCCGTCGGGTTGATCTCGAAGTTGGCCCGGCCGTCGAGCCAGTTATAAGCCCCGCACAAACCAAGCCGTTGCGGCGTGATTACGCACACGTGATCCGGGGCGTAGCTCTGGCATATCGTGCAACTGTAGTAGGTCTCGACCGACTCGTCGGTCAGGCCTGCGACGCGGTCGTCGCGGATTTCGAAGGCCTTGCGGGCCTCGTCCACCTTGGCCTGGACATTTTCAGCCACCGTGTCGATGCGCACTGCCACCTTGTCGACGATGCCGCTGTATTCACCGTGCAGCTTTGCGTAAAGGATCGTGCCCAGGTGTTTCAAGCGCAATCCCGCCTGGAAGGCTTTTTTGCTGATGCGGCACCAGATCTGGTCGCGCTGCCCGGTGTGCATGAAGCCCATGGCATTGCTGAGCCAGCGGTGAATCTGCCGTTCCAGTATGCCTTCGAAGTCGCGCTGCATTTTTCGCCCGGCAACTAGCACTTCGATCGACAGCGGCATAGCGCCGCCCTCCGGGACCGAGTCGATGTCCGGTCCGTTAAGGCTGATCTCGCCGTCCTGGATCGCGCCACCGTCGACCATGTGGACGAACTCCACGGAATCGGAATACTTGTAGCCGAATTGCACTTGCATGTCGTCCTTGCGCACGCGTTCGCCCTCGAAGGCCGCCGCATAGCCCACGGGAATGTCAATATTCTCGATCTTCACCTTCAAGGCCCGGGTGTCGATGCACGTCGGCACCAGCTTTTTGTAATCCGTTTCGACCACGATTTCCTCGCGCACGGTAACGCCGGTGGGGCGGATTTCCGGCGTGGTGGTCGAGTCGGAGATCACCGGATATCCCATCAGTATCGCCCCGGCACCCAGCGCGAACCAATCGTCGGGAATTTCGCCGAATGTGATGCCAAAGGCATGGATTCGCCGCTTGGTGTAATCGAGGCATTTTCGCGCCTCGCCCCGCTTGTGCCCGCCGAAAGTCAGCGCGCTCCGCACCGACCAGTTCAACACGTATATGCCGTCGAGCGAGTCGGGTCCCACGGGCACCACGTATTGCTCCCAGCATTCCTTCAAGGGCGCGTCTTCCTTCAGCACGCCGCCTTCGATCATCTGCTCCCGCGCGGTGCGGCCTTCGCGGTTGGCGCAGAGGAATGTTAGGATGTTCCGCTTTTGCAGCTCCCGCACGACATCCACCGCGATCTCGGTCGAGGGCGCGGGCCCGAGAATCAGTGCGAACCCCGGCATGCGCCCGTCGACCAATTGAATGCCCAGCTCGCGCATGATCGTGTCGGAGATAAACCCTTGCCAGCCGGGCGGCGATTGGTAGCCGTTGACGGTCCGCAATGCCGTGAGGACCTCGGTGGCGAGCATCGACGCCGCTCCGGCATCAAGTCCCGCACCCAGGTACGGCAGCCAAAGTTCCTCCGAGGGAATCGGGCTGAGTAACTCGCGGGCATGCTGCACTTGGGCACGCAGACCGCCGACCGTCTTCACTTCCAGCCCCATCAAGGCATACGACATCGGTAGGCAGTAGGACGTTTGCAATTCCCAGCCCACGGGCTTTTCCGGCCCATACTCGGTAATCGCCTTTTCCAGGGCCTCCTCGGCCTCTTTGACCCACTGGTGCGCGCCGCGAACCACCTTGGTGAAGACCTGCTTTGACATTTTTACTATTTCCTCTTAATCCCTTGATAACTTAGGAACAAGCCCTACTCTGGATTATTCCATCTTTGTCGTGAAGTTGTGCCGGATCGGCAGCAGACGATTCTCCAGCCGCCGCGGTTTCAACATTCTTCGGCGCGTAGGGGACTTCATACAGCGGAGGCGGCAGCCCCAAGGCCGTACGCTTGCGGTCGATTATGTCTATCATGTGATGCGCGGCCAACACCGGATCGGGTTGGAACGTCCAATTTGCCCCGAAATGCTTTTCAAAAAGCTTTGTCAGAAGCTCGACAACATATTCACTTCCTTCCACGGGCAGCGGCTGGCCAATAACCACGTTGATCCCGCTGGCCACGAAATACATGCCGATGGCAATGGCTTTCTCGCTCATCCACTCGGGCGCGGCGCCAACCACGGGAAGCTTGTCGAACGAATCGCCGATCCCGCCCTCCTTGACCATTTCCGCGCATGCCGTAAGGATCCGCGAGTTGTCCACGCAGCTTCCGATATGAAGCACGGGTGGAATCCCTACTGCGCTGCAAATCTCTTGCAGTCCTTTGCCCGCGTATTTTACGGACGCCTCGGGCGCTAAAAGCCCTCCTTTGGCGCAGGCGATCGCGCTGCAACCGGTCTGGACAACCAGCACGTCGTTGCGAATGAGTTCCTTGACCATGGCCAGGTGGCACTCGTCGTGGCGGAACTTGGGATTATTACAGCCCACCACGCCGGCCACTCCCCTTATGCGTCCCGTCTGGATGCCGTCGTTAAGTGGGCGGAAACTGGGTCGATACCGGCCGCCGAGGATGTTGAAAATAACATCGGTGGTGAACCCGGCAATCAGCGGCTGCGAAATCTTTGGAATGTTCACCCTCGCCGGGTCGCGGCGTGCATAGCTGTCGATGGCCACGCGGACAATCTGCTTGGCCGTCTCCATCGCGCGATCTTCATGGAACTCGATATGCACGGAGTCGGGAAACGTCGCCTTGGAACTGGTGGAAACGATCTTCGTATGGAAGCATTTTTGCATCTCGGTCAACGCCGGAAACACGCACTGCACGTCGACCAGCATCACATCCACCGCGCCGGTCATAATGGCCAGTTCCTGTTGCAGGAAATTGCCAGCGATGGGTATGCCGTGCCGCATGAGTATTTCGTTGGCCGTGCAGCAGATGCCGGCAAGGTTGATTCCCTTCGCGCCTTTGGCGGCGGCCTCTGCCAACAGTTCGGGGTCCCGGACGGCGGCCACCATCACGTCTGATAGCGTCGGCTCATGCCCGTGCACGAGAATATTAACCTCGTCCGCTTTAAGCACGCCCAGGTTCACTCGCGAGCGCAGGGGACTAGGCGCGCCGAAAAGCACGTCTGATACGTCCGTGGCGATCATCGAGCCACCCCAGCCGTCAGCCAGTGCGGTCCGAACCGACGCCAGTAGCAAATGCTCGGCCGCGTTATCGACTCCCATGTTCGTCATGTGCAGCCCGCTAACTATCTCGCGATCGATGCCGCGCGGAGCCGTGTTGGCCGCGGCCCAATTTTTTTGTTGCTGCTCGGGCGCGCGGCGGAGATTAATCAGTGTCCCATCTTGTTTGCCGAACTCGCCCGAAAGCAGATCCGCCAGTTCCTTGCCCACTTCCTGGTCGCTAAGTCCGCTGTGCGCGATGCCATACTCGTCAGCCAGTGCCCGGAGGCGCTGCGGACTGCGGATCTTGTAGGCTTCGGACGGAGCAGTGGCCGCCAGGAGCAACGTGTGGACGATCTCGCGGCCGTGATCGGAGTGTGCCGACACGCCGGCGGCGATGTGCCGCAATAGGTTTCGCGCGACAATTGTATCCACGCCGGCCCCGCAAACTCCCTGCTGCGCGCCCTTGCCGTCGGGATTGACCCGGCAGGGCCCCATGAAGCAGTTCCGGCAACATAGCCCCAGCCGGCCGAATTTGCACTGCGCCTTTTGCGCGTCAAGACGATCCCAAACGGTCGTGATCCCCGATTCGTTCGCCAGCACTATCATCTGTTGGGAAGCTGGATCTACTGAACGCACTTCGAAGTCGGCCATGGTGTTTCCTTTTCGATTAACTGCCGCGATGGACCCGCGGCATGTAAGCGGGAGATAATCTTATCATGACCATCACAAAAGGATCATCCCACCGCTGTGCACACGTTGCCTAAATGTTTATTTAAAGCATCGCCAATATTGTTCAACGCCTCGATAAAGTTCCCGTCTTCCACTTCCGCCGCGCGTCCTTCCAAATCTGCGCGAGCTAGTTCCGCGCAATACGGAAGCATTCCGAGGAAAGTTTGTCCTTTGAGCGACTGTTCGATCAACTCGATCTCGTGCCGGTCGCGAATCCGATTACCCACGATGAAGGTCCGCTGGATGCCGATGTCCGCGGCCAGGCGCCGCGCTCGCTCGGCGGTCTGCACGCTGCGCATGCCCGGCTCGACCACGGCTATCATGGCATCGACTCCGCGGGCGGAAGCCCGTCCTAGGTGTTCCAGTCCCGCTTCCATATCGAGAATTATATCGTCGGGAAGACGCAAGAGAAGAAGTTGCATCAGGGCTTTCAACAGGGCGCCTTCCGGGCACATACAGCCTTTCCCGCCCAACTCCACCGTACCCAGCACCAAAAGCCTTACTCCGCGGCTGTTAACGGCAAAACGTTCCGGCAGATCATCAACCAGCGGGTTCAGCTTGAACATCAGGCCCGAGCCCTGGTCTTTTGCCTCCGTGCGCTCCAGGATTAGGTCTCGCATCTGGGCGATTGGCTGCGGCAGGTCTTTTTCACAAACGCCCAGCGCGGCAGCCAGGTTGCCGTCTGGATCGGCGTCCACGGCGATTATCGGTCGCCCCAACGCCGCCAGGCGCCTTGCCAATAACGCGGCCAACGTGGTCTTGCCTACTCCGCCTTTGCCTACGATTGCCAGTTTCATTCCTCAACCTCAACTCTTAACTATGACTCCCTTGGAATCATTAAGCCGCATTTGCACCGAGCGATGTTAATTGTCATGTTTTTTTTTGATAGTTTTGCGGGAAGATTTTCGCCCAGAACGCCGAGCCATTGGCGTCGATAAAATATGCTTGCCAGGTGGCGGTCCGGATGCGTCAGAAATATTATATCGATTGACTTTAGATAAAAATTTTTTGCTTACATATTCCGACATGTCGGCCACAGTTAGAGCCTGCAGTTCCTTTAGGATATAATCGCGCTGGTCCATCCAAAAATCATGGATTGGGCATAAGGGTTGTTTCGAGCAGCCGACAATTCCCAGCGGGCAAGCCGGCAACCAATCCGGCCCTTCCACTGCCTCGGCGACGTCGCACAGGCTGATTTTGTCGGCAGATCGTGACAGCGCGAAGCCGCCCTGGTAGCCGCGTTTGCCCACAATCAGGCCAGTCCGGGTCAAGGCATTAAGAATCTTCGATAAGTAGGGTAGCGGAATGTTTGTAGAGCTAGTGATATCCTTGGCCAACACCAGCCGGCCGCCGCACTCATTCATAAAGCCCAGTGCCATAATTGCATACCCAGTGGTATGCGAAAGGCTAAGCATCAGCAGGCCTCCTCAGCAACCGAGATCGGAAAATTCATTACCCTAATGTCATGATATCACCTTTCTGGATGATGTTGTCAAGAATATACCGGATACGTAGGTAATAAATATCCTGATATATGAGTAATTACATAAGATTACTATGCGAGAAGTCTCCCCATACCCCGCATATCTTGCCTATTCACCATTGATATGCCCAGTCACGGGCGATTTCCGGGGAAGTCGAGTTTTCTATTTGCAGAGACATAGCGGCTGGGTGACACTGATGAAAGTGGCTGGAGATTGTGTGCCACTGGCTTTGCCGGTGTGTTGGACAGGCCGATGTTCCATTGTGTTGTGGGTAAACGTGGACAATGGCACATCAAAAGACTATGTGGCAATTTCACGATAATCATAGAATCTCGATTTACCAAGAATTCAAGTTTTTCCAGAAAGAGCCGTCTCTAGAGAAGTTTCAGGGAAGGTGCTGGCAAAGCCAGTGGCACACAGATAATGCCGATCTTTTCAGAAAGACCGGCCGCCCAGCCGTGAAACCAAACACTCGGAAAGGACCACAATGTCCTCGATGCAAAAATAGGACTCGATGTTGGCCGGTAATAGCAGTGTTGCAGTGGGCGGGAATTCTTCGTCGGCCGTATGCCAAATCACCCTTACGCACAAACGGGGAAATATGTCGAAGTCAAAGGCTGTGCCACCCGGTACAATGCGCCCTCCCAGCGCATCCGCCGCCGCGCGCAAGCTTTTTTCATCTCGGCCTGTAGTGGCGCACAACCGCGCGATTACCCTCTGATGGTATACCCGGGCATACGTTCTAGCCGTCGGAAGATCGGCAAAAGTGACTTCCGGTTCGAGTTTCTCGGGCCGCGAATCAATTGCCAAGTAATGCAGTATGAGAATACGCCAGACAGGGCCGACTTCGCAACCGGCCGATGTAGTAATGCGCCTGGCCGATAAATCAATTGCCAACAAATCGTTCAAGACGGGAATCCGCCAGACTGCATCTTGAGGTTGTGCACCGAGCCACAGCAACTGCTCGGTCTGCTGATTGCACACGGCGTTGAAGGCCAATTCCGCCGCACGCCGGAGGTTGTCTTGGGATTCGGGCATCCGCGACGATCCTTGATTTGCTCTAGACTGCTCGGGCGTGGAACAGACTGCGGGCCATGTTCCTTGCCGCTTCTGTACGCAATCTAGTTTGTATCAGGTTTTCCCATTCGCCGGAACTGCCTGCGAAGCGTTCGGCCGCCAGTCCGGCAAGCGTCTGAGAGTCGCATACTATTCGGAACTCGATTGAATCGGAGTCTTCGCCCTTTCGACAGTTCTCCAGGATTTGGCAGACTCGCCCGGCGGTATCTTGCTCTAATCTGAGGTGCTGAAGCGCCTGTTCCACTGTTGCCGTAGCTTTGGGCAGGCTGCTAAATTGCTTAGACGGATTTTCGATGAGGCCGGAATTGTACACTTCGCTTGCCATCAGCATTGCCGCGCTAAGTACGACGCGCGGATCCCCTCCCTCTTTGCGGACGAGTTCTTTGGCAAATTCAAAAACCTTTAGTGTATGTGCTATGCAGGCCGGGTCGCTTTTGAATTCCTGTTCCACCCACTGAATCAACCGGGCCGCCAGCGCGCTTTCCGTGCCAGCGCCTTCCGATTGCCGTTGCGGGGCATAGCCGAGGCACTCATTGGCCAGCGAGCACCACTGGGCACAGCCGAAGTCCGTGCCCGGATTCAAGAACTTATGACCGCAACGGCGGCAGCGGCCTGCGTTTTCGTCCCTGAAAATCTCGACGGGATTACCGCATTCGGGACACGGCACCTCGATGACCGCGTTGCCTAACCAATATCGTCTGTCTTGGCCCGGGCATTTCATAGTTATTTTCCCATCTTTAATAATTATACAGTATCCAGCCGAGAAAAATCGATACCTATTTTAAATGTTTACTATAAGTGTTCCTATACTGACCGTTGTGTAATAATTTGCTCTGGACATAAACCTATCTCCCATAATAGTAGTCTATTTACAAACGTTCCTTTTTCGGCATCCGCCCCATCACTCCACGTTGCGACTGACATTCTTGCCGAGCTAGTCCAAGATCGCCATCTCGGAATTCATAATGCTGAGAAGCCCTCAAAAATGAACTTCTTAATACCGCTAATTCTCCTACCTCTGGTACACATCTATCCCCCGTATATATTATCCGTGATGGTTGTCATTTAATATTATCAATCTTGCTCGCAGGCACAAAGAATCGACCAATCCCTTATCTTCATTGGTATACACTCCTTAGAAAAAACCGGACAGCAAAATAAAACTCTCTCTATAATGGCGACTGTTCCCGCGGCCCTGCCGGAAAAACAACTTTTTGGAAGTACCTAATTTACCGCACGTTGGCCGGACGTTGCGCCGTTGGCATAGGTATATTGATAGTCGCCATTCATCGCATGGTCGCAACGTGCGCAAACGTGGTGCAATTGGGGTACGTTGGGGCTAGGCACACATACCCCCCACGGTTTGGACCAAGGTGAGGATGGCCGCTTTGATGACCTGGGGAAGGGCGGGCCATTTATCGAGGATCAGTTGCAGATCGGGATCAGAAAGGGCGGGAGCGGCGGAAACTGCGTCGGATTTTGCGCCGCTTTTTTCTGTATACCTAGGTTTTCCCGAAGAATTCGCGGGTTGTTCGAGTCCTTGTCGGGGAGCCTTACGGAATCGACCCCAATTCCGAATTTCTACTTTCTCCACAAGGATGTCACTGGGGGACATAAACGAGCTAAATTTCGGGTTCCGCGTCGCGTATGTTCCAGAGCCGAATGGAACTGCCTTATTGCTTTCGGCCGCGCTCTTTTTATTCCTTATTTGGAAAAAATAAGTTATTGTTTCACAAGCCCTCGACTGCTGCGTTTCCTGCAGCAAAGCAGAATCAGCGCGATTGCGGCGGCAGCCATCGCCGCAGCGGACGGCTCGGGCACGATGGTTTCCGCGATCTCTTGGCCGACCGCGTCATTGGCCAGGACCTGGCTATTTGGGCCTGTCACCCAAGCATAGTCGTACCAGCCGGTAAGGGAGGGATCCGCCGACGTGTTGGTAATCTCCATGCGCAGGGCATCGTACATTACGCCGTCGTTCGTGCTGACGCTGAAGGTGAACATGTTGTCGGCGCCGTCGGTCTGGATGAGATCGGACTCGGGGAATTGGAAGGCGGCCCATTGATAGAAGCCGGCGTCTCCGCTACGGGCCATGGGATCGGAGTACGTCGCGCTGCCGGCGTGCCAGATTTCCTGATGCCCGTCGAGCGTGATGGTGAGGCTCGCTTCGGTGGCGGCCAGCGCCACGGAGAGCACGACGTATTGCCCCTGCGCGCGCTGCGCGGAGGTGGTCGTGAAATGCACCTCCCAGGGCGAGCCATTGTAAGTTGCCGGCCCGCCGCCCGCGGTGACATAAGCCGGACAAATCTTGGCGTAGTTGTCCGTGGTGCCGTTGGCGGAGTCGTATTCGCCCGGATTGAAATTGCCCCACTGGTTCGAGATCCACTTGCTGGGGTTGTTGGTGGCGGCCGTGCCTCCGACCGCAGTGGCGTAGTAGACGACCTTGCCGGGATTGCCCAGGGCGGCTTCCTCGGCCCAATAGTCGTACGAGCCTTGGTACTGGCGCTGGTCGGCGCCGGCGGCGTTGTACCCGTTGAGGAACTCGTGGGCCGAGCGGTCGGGCGTGCCGATGGTCCAGATCGGCGGCGTGGTCCCGAAATTCTCGGGCGTGAACCGGGCGTTGCTGGGAAGGGTGATCTTGTTGGCGGCGATCTGCACGCCCTCGAAGCGCGATTCGCCCCATTGCCCCAACTGGTAGGTCGACATGCGATACGTGCCCGGCACGATGCCGTTGACGGTCGTTGAACCGTTCTGCGACAACTGGCCCCAATACTGAAAGCCCTGCGTCGATTCCTGGACATTAACGCCCGCCTGGGAGAGCACAACGGTGTTGTTCGTCGTGTTCGCGTTCCAGCCCGCCGAGCTCGATACGCTGACCTGAAAGGTCCCGCGGCTGGTCGTGGCCGTGTATCCGCTGGCTGCCAGCGCCGCATCGGTGTCAAACTCCGCCCGAGAGTTGGGGATCGCGTTGATCGCGTTCTGATTGATCGTCGCCGCGGTGGTCCCCGTGGTCGACGAGATGGTAAAGCCAAACGGTCCATAGAGCTTGGTCGTATCCACGCCTTGCGTCGGGTAGTAGGCATAGGTGCTGCCGGAGGCGGTGATGCCGTAGTGGTTGGAGAGGAATTCCATGTTCAGGATCGCCGGATCGGTCCAGGCCAGTTCCTGCTTGGTCGGCCCGCCGCTGAGCGTATCAACCGACGGATTGACCAGGGTCACCCCGTACTGGCTGCCGTACATCGTCTCCGCCTGGAAAAACTGCGTGTAGATCGAGTAATCGTACTTGGTGAAGAAGTTTGTGCCGTTGTCGCCGGAAATGCCGCTGCCCGTCAGGTCGTAAGTGACATCCTGCACTGTTCGGCCGGCCGCGGACTTGACGGTGTTCCAATTCGCATTGGTGCTCGGCACGCCGATGGTCGTCACGGCGGCGGACGTGCCGAGTTGATTCGGCCCGGTGTTGATTTGATAAAGATTGGGGAACAGGCTTGGATTGGAGCGGAAGAGAAACTGCCCCTGTCCGACGCTGGTGGCCGGATCGGTGGCAGAGTGGTTCAGCACCTCATAGCAATAGACGGTCGGATCGTCGGCGAACACGAGGTAATGGAACGAATAAGTGATCGGATTGGCCGAACCCGAGGACGCGGTTGTCGTCCAGACATCCTGATAACTGTTGTTTGGCCCAGCCTCCGAGCCGAACGTCTGCGTCCCGCTGCCGAAGGGGGTGCCGGCCAATTCCTCGTCCAACCTGGCCGTGCTTCCGCCCAGCAGGTTCGGGCTGGACCCCAGTTGGATCGAGGTGACGTAGTCCTTGCTGGGGTTGAAGACGATCGAGATGCTCCCGTTGCTGATCGCCCAATTGGTACTGCTGTTTTTCGTGATCGTGACCTGCGCCTCCGCCGCGCTTTCGGTCAACGCTCCCGTGACCGTGATCAGTGCAACAAGAAAAAAATAGAGATAATATGACCGAGATATATCGCGAACTCTGCTGTTGCGTCTCATAAGATGCTCCATTAACTGCACAGTCTCACCAGCAAAAAAAAATCGGAGAGCAAGAACCAAGGGAATTGGCCGCCGAAGCGCGGCTGACAAAGAATGCACCCGTCTTCATCGCTTGCTAACGATAGTTTAAGTGCGGCGCTGCCTCGTTAAAGTTCTTAAATATAGTCTTTACTAATAGTTCAATATATCAGACATGGCGCCAATGTCAATGCTCAATAGTAACGCCTGGGGGGGGTTCTTGCCTTGTCGCGCGCACCGCCGCGCTGTTAACCAGCCAGTCGAAGTTTCGAACGCCTGCTAAAAAAGTCTCTGGGTTAACAGCCAAAACCTCTTGACTGTTAACCCATTCCTAGCAGTTGCGCATTGGGTTGGTATCGTTTTCAGGCCGACCGAATGGGACTCTAAATCGATAAGTCCCTTCTTTACAAGCATTTGTGGAAATCGCAAAAGAGAGTATTGTTACGAAGAGGGTTGTGAACGGGGAGCCTTTCGGTTTTCTACGAAAATAGAAGCCAATCCAGTTAACGCCCAAGGCCCAAAAATCGGCCTTGGGTGTTTTGCGTTTAACCCCCTTTCCCGCAAGGGTTTCCGCCGAATTGGCCATCTGGTCAAAAAACTCTGTTTCGAGAGAGATAAACCGGGGTCCGAAAGCAACCATGGAGATTGAGGTTTTGACTCTGAATGTGGGAAGAAAACTCTCTGAATCTCTGGTTAATATCCCGTCAGGAGTTAACAAGCCGTTCCCTTTCGAGGGTCGAAAGGAATCGCGTCCATTAGTGTCTTTTGCCTGTTTCTACATAGGGTGGCATTCCGATACGTGTACGGCATCACGCTATTCTATAACTCTTTTGTTTTCCTCATGTATAGGCCTATGTCCTTAAATGGGCTTAGGCAATTCTACATGCATGCTTCGGTTTATCAGATCGAGGCACCTGATCACTTGCGAGTTTGAAAATCCAGAAATCGTTTCCATTGCTGCTGACATCTCTTGCTTTGGCCAGAAAGTCACAAATTCCTTGCTACTTGACCCTCGAACAGTCAAAGTAGCCATCAGGAGGTCCACTATGAACTGAAAAGGGAGCGATGCTTGCCTTGCGAATATAGTACGGGAACCTTACAATTCAAGATAGGTCCGCACATTCTCGATTTATGCAGTGCAATAGGGATTCGATCAATGGCATCCTCAGGCACACGAGCATTGCCCAGCATAAACTGTATAGCGGTCGATTTCGAGACCGCAACTCACCAAAGACGCAGTGCTTGTGCATTGGGTGTCGTGGTTGTCTCCAACGGCGAGGTTGTTGATGCAAAGAAATGGCAATTTCGGCCCCACGGCAACTATTTTGAAGCACGAAATGTTCGAATTCATGGAATTTCTGCACAAGCAGTCGCGGATCAACCGCAACTGTACGATCTTTGGAGCGAGATCCGGCCATTCTTTGATAACCAACACATAATAGCTCACTACGCACAGTTTGACGTCAGCGTCCTACGACACAGCCTGGATGCAATAGGTGTTTCCTACCCAACTTTTGAATATACCTGCACATGGCTTATCGCCAAGAATGTTTGGCCCACCTATCGTAATTTCAGATTACCATATCTTGCGGAGCGACTTGGACTAAATATTGACCACCATAACGCACTCGCCGATGCTCGAACATGTTGGGCGATACTACTTGCGGCGTGCCAAAATCGACAAGCGGCTTCAATAGGCGACCTTGAAAAAGACCTCAAGCTAGTGAGAGGACAGTTTTCGCACCAGGAGCATATTCGACCTTTGCGATGTGAGATGGCTTCGACTAATTCGGGGTGATTTGGAATGACTTTCGATGACGCTATAGTCAGGGCACTAGGGAACATCGCCGCATTTGGCGATACAGATGTGTTCCCATTCCTTTTTGAGAGACACATCTTCTTCGACCTACCTAACGAATCCAAGAAGCTTCTATGTGACATCCACGACAATCTTGACGACTGGCTAAATGATTACCCACCGTCGACCCATGAGAGTTTAGCTCAAGTTGGGTATACGGGGTTTCGATGGGCGACTCAAATAGAGCCTTGGTGGAATGCGTATTACCTTGCATTAGTGGTATCTCTAGCCGAACAGATCGAGGCCATGCGTATTCCCGTCGAAGAGCGTGTGATCTTCTCTTATCGCTATGCGTGGTCTGAGAGCGAGCACAAACTGTTCGGCGACAGCACTTGGAACGATTATCGAAAACGTTGTGTCGAACTTGCTGAGCATGCAGCATTTGTTGTTCAAACAGACATCTCGGATTTTTATTCGAGGATCTATCATCACCGACTTGAAAATCAACTCAAACGGTTGCCTGCTGCCGGTGATATACCGAAGCGGGTCATGGACTTGCTCAACAAGTTTTCCAGGAACGTGTCCTACGGCTTGCCAATTGGTGGACCGGCGTCGAGAATCCTGTCCGAATTAGCTCTCAATTCAGTCGATAGACAATTACGGTCGAGACGCGTCTCATTTTGTCGCTACGCCGATGATTACTGCGTATTCTGTGATGCGAAGTCAGAAGCATATAAGGTGCTGGTGTTTTTGTCGGAACAATTGTTTAACGAAGGCCTCATACTTCAAAAGAGCAAAACGCGAATCCTGAGCGCGTCCGAATTCTACGACACGTGGAAACTGCTTGACCCCAAAATCGAAGCCGTGACGGACGAAGAGAAACTACTAAACATTTCGATCCGTTTCGATCCATATTCAGAGACGCCCGTAGAAGATTACGAAGCACTGTCTGCTGCAGTTCAAGACGTGAATGTAGTGGGCATCCTTGCCCGTGAAATCGGAAAAACTGCAATTGATACAACCGTAACCAAACAAGCTATTCAAGCCATTCGGGTTTTGGATGCACCTGCTCAAGCTGGCGCTCTTCGCACACTGTTAGATAAAGAAAATCTCGATGTGTTGTCACCGGTCTTTGTTACGCTCATGCGAGCAGTGCGCAGTCTCTATGATGACCTCCCCGACGAGTCGAAGGGAACCATTGATGAAGCGTTGATCCGCATATTCGACGAACAACAGCACATTTTGAGTGTTGAACTTAATTTAGCGTACTATCTGCAGGCTATTTCAAGACGACATTCTGACCGAAAGGTCGAGATTCTTGTTGATGTGTATGACAATCGGCCAAGTCCCATCTTGAGGCGAATCATTATTGGCGCAATGTCAAATTGGGGCTGCGATTATTGGTTGTCTGATGTGAAGCGGAAGCATGCATCGTTGCACGAATGGGTAAAACCTGCAATGATCTTAGCTTCATATTATCTCACGGATGAAGGCAAACATTGGCGTGATGATGTTAAGAAATCGTGGAATCCGATGGAAATCCTTACTAGAGAGTGGTTTTGTCATCGATTTCAAACGCGAAAAGACTTCCCGACATGATTTCAGAGCGACAATTAGCGAAAGGATTTCGGGAACTGTGGGATGAAATCCTACCAGTGCTGACGCCCCACTTCATGCGACTATTTAACGAGGCATATCGCAGTGAAATATCTGGCGATATTTCCCCTGTACAAAGTGGACGCGACACTGACCCAGCGATGGTCGCCGAATTCGCTTTTCACCTAGCACGCCTAGTACATGAGCGTGCAGGATCTTTTGAAGACGTCTCCCCCAATGATCCGCTCATTATGCGTGCAGAGTCAATCGCATTATCCCTCATAGCACAATATGAAACTATCAAGTATGTCCCGCCAACTCCACTCACCCAGGATGCGAGGTCAGAGGGTCTGCTCCTAGTTCGTAATTACGGAACGTTCTTGGCTAAGCACTCGACCGAAGAAATCAAGTTCAGTCCCAACATCCCAGGCTCTGGTTTTATCGACTCCTGTATGGCCGACTTGTCTATTGGAAAAACACTTTTCGAAGTAAAAACGGTTGAGCGAAACATCGCCAGCAAGGACCTGCGGCAGCTTCTTGTCTACTTGGCACTCCAATCTGCAACTGGTGAGAAACGCTGGTCGCAAGGCGGTTTTTTCAACCCGCGTCGAGGACTGGTTTATGAGTTTTCTATTGACAAGATTATTCCGCTGATTTCCGGAGGGCGCTTGGCGTCCGAGGTATTCCAAGACATGGTGCAGTTCTTTGGAACCAGGGACATTCAAATCGATTCGGCATTCTGAATTCAAATAGCCAGCGCGCTTGGTAGTAAAGACTTTGTCCGTGAGTAAACAATTATCCTAAGCTACTATATATCTTTATCAATATCTTGAATTGTTCATCTTCGTGATTTTATTTTCCAGACCGATGACAGTCGATGATTTTTGTTATATTCCTCGTCATCTCACCCTCTCACCGGGTAGGTTAACAAATAGAAGCTGTTAACCATTCTGTCATGCCAGACGGCGCTGCCGGTCGCTAAGCGAAGGTCGCTGTGGGCACACCCTCACCCTAACCCTCTCCCAAAGGGAGAGGGGAATATTGCGGAGAAGTCCCATGCGATCTATCGACGATCCTGCCCTTTCAACCGTTATTTACATGCATAACGTGGATTCACTATTCTAAGGATTGTTTCTTGTTTTTCCATCCATAGTAGGTCAAATGCGTAATGTTTTCCGGCTTTTTGAAGAACAGGCTTGCCACATATCCTACCGTGAACAGCACAATATGGCTGTAAACGCCCAACATTAAATAATGATGCGGATAATTGAATCGTCCCAGATCGAGAATCGGGCGTTTCTCTCCTCCGATATCGATCTTTGTCGAAGAGAGCACTGCATACGCAGTAAACAGGATACAGGCAACGATACCTATATATATGCCCTGTTTGTTTGCCCTTTTGCAGAATAGTCCCAATAAGAACATTCCGGCTATGCCGCCTGAAAAGATGGCATATAGCGAGAATACGGTTTTCAAGGCTCCTTTTTCTCCGCCGATCTTGACGTAATATATAGCTACGAGAACGGAAGCCAGACCGGCCAGAACCACCACCAACCTGCCGACAAACATGTTTTGTCGTTCGGTGCTGTTTTTTTTGAACCTTTTATAATAATCGCCCACGCAAATTGCAGAAAGGCAATTCAGATCTGAATCCAAGGAAGAAATTGCCGCAGCCAACAATGAGGCAAGAAGCAATCCTACAAATCCGACAGGCAGTTCATTCATGATAAAATGCGGGAACACTTCGTCGGCCTTGATATTTGCCGGCAAGCTGCCGGGTTTTAAATGATAGTAGGCGAACAAGGCCGTTCCAATAAACATAAACAACGACCATACAACGGAGCTCAAAAGCACGCCGATCCACGAGGCCTTGATTGTGTCTTTATCCGACTTTGCACAAAGATAACGTTGAACCATGGTCTGGTCGGTGCCATATTTTTGTATCGCATAAAAAATTCCATTTATCGCCATGACCCAGAATGTGAGATGCACAAAATCGAAATTGAAAGGCCCAAAACCGACTTTCCCGTTTTCCCACGCCACATGCCAAATTTCGGAAATGCCTCCGGGAGTTGTAAACAGCACAAGTCCCAGACTGACGATTCCTCCTACGATCAATAAAATTCCTTGAACGACATCCATCCAGATTATTGCCTCCATGCCTCCGATCAGAGCGATGAAGACGACGATAAACCCGGTGATCCAGATCAGGCTCAGCGTATCGATGCCCGTCATTTTGGAATATGCCAGCGCCACCAGGTAAAATACCGTTCCCATCTTTGAAAAATGGGCCAGAAAAAATCCCAAGGAAGTGTATAACCTGGCAAAAAATCCAAAACGCTGCTCAAAGTATTCATAGGCAGTCAGATGGATTACGTCTCTGTACAACGGAACCACAAATCCTATGAAGAACAGCAAGGTTACAGGGACCATCAATCCCTGCACCAACAGTATCCAATTCGATGCGTATCCTTCGCCCGGGTAAGCCAAGAAAGTAATGCTGCTGATCAGCGTGGCAAGAATGGATAATCCAATCGCCCAGGCAGGCACGGATGCATTGGCGGTAAAATATACTTTAGTGCTCTTCTGTCTTTTTGAAAACCATAGACTGATGAGAATCGGCGCCAACAAAAAAATTGCGATAATCAGATAGTCGATAGTATGTACCATTGATATGAAGCAATAAGGCGGTTTATGGATATTAATCTCTCAGTACGTGTCCCGGAATACACAAAAACATCCCCTCGCCCGACCAACCGACCATGCCGACCACAGCCGACCAACGCGACCATGCTTCGCATGGTGCCCCGTTGGTGCCCGCGTGGTGCCCGATGGCGCCCGTCGGCGCCCGGAGAGGGGAAAATTTCAGGACACGCTCTCAATCGCTCACGGGGAACCAAACGCTTTCCGGCCAGGCGTAGCTTCCGGGCTTGGTGGTTAAACAAAGATTCGCTTTTTCTTCTATTTTCATCCGTATAACGCCGGTAGCCAATTCCTCAAAAGGAATTAAACTGTTAATGCCTAGACTTTGCAGGACTGCCGACGTTGTGCCGCCTCCTTCGATCAATATTTCATTCAACTCGGTTTTTTCCATTACCTTATTGACTAGTTTACCGATGGTTTCTCTTATTCTCAATGCAATATCGGATTCATCTATAGCATCATGGACAATGGAGACCACAACTTTTTGCCGTATATTCAGGCCTTTAACGACATCATCGCTCCAGGCTTCCAAATGCATTGGATCGTAATTCCTGTTGCAATAAATTTCGTCGGGTATGTTCGACGAATAAAAGCCGTATTTTCCCAATTTATCGAAGAACTCCGGGGCTTTGGGAAAAGCGCTCCCCAACAAGTAAAGTCTTTTTTCTGCAAACGGCAATACGCTCGAAAGGCTTTTTCCCGGCAATGCACCATGTTTTTTCAACAGGGCGTGGAAAAATCCGGAAGCGCCGACGGGCAGCGTTTGCGCATCAACATGATTGGCCCATCGGTTAAGGTCTTCATTATCTTCCACATCGCCGATGATTAGTCCTTCTTCAGGCAATATGTCATCGTGTTTGCAATTGCAGACAAACTCTTTCTTGCCGATGATTTCCAATACGGAAGAGGATCGGGCGGGCCATTCAGGATCGGCCGAAAATGAGGTCTCTTTCAAAGGGACATTGTCGATATAATAAACGCCGTCCTTGATAATTCTCTTGAAAACCGGATTTGCCGCAACAATAACGCCCCTTTTTTTCCCGGCGACTTTCATCATGGCGAATATTTCATCGGCAATATTTCCTCTCAATACCGAATCGATTTTTTTATAGACACATGCAGGTTTTAATTCCAGCAGACGGTATGTGATCCGTTCGATAAGTTTCGACGCTTCAGCGGCGGGAAGAGACCGGGTATCGGCCGCAATTACAAGCAGATCGGCATTACAACTTTGAATATGTCCTGTTTCAATAACCACCTTTAATCCGTTTCGTAATCCAATACCTCCGATTTCAGCCGCCCCGGTGAAATCGTCGGAAATCACGGCTATCATGTTTTTCGTCGGACCAATAATCATTATTTCAAAATCTTTACGGCGTACTGAATTGCATGAATCAATGCGTCGGGACTTGCTATGCCTTTGCCGGCGATTTCAAAGGCGGTGCCGTGATCCACCGAGGTCCTCAGTATTGGCAATCCTAATGTGATATTCACCCCTTTGACGCTCTTCATGGTTTTTTTCTTTTTATCATACTCAAAACCAAGAAGTTTAAAAGGAATATGCCCTTGATCGTGATACATGGCCACGCACCCGTCGAATTTACCGCCAATAGCCAGAGAAAAAAGCGTATCGGCCGGAATAGGCCCTTCCACAATTATTCCCGAAGCGCGCATATCTTCGACGGCGGGGATGATCTCTTCCTTTTCTTCGCGGCCAAACAACCCTCCTTCGCCGCAGTGAGGATTGAGACCGGCAACTCCGATGCGAGGATCGCTATAACCCATCTTTTTCAATCCGTCATGAAGCAGTTGAATAACCTCCTTTATACGATCTTTTTTAATCAGATCACATGCCTCGCGCATCGGTACGTGCGTAGTGACGTGGATGACTTTTAGATTCTTGCCGGCCAGGAGCATGGCGTATTTTTTCGTATTGGTAAAATGGGCGTAGATTTCCGTATGCCCGGAGAAATGATGGCCTGCCATGTTTAAGGCTTCCTTGTTGATGGGACCGGTAACCGTCCCGTCCACTTTTCTCCGCATGGCAAGATCGATGGCCGTTTTTACCGCCCGGAAGGCGTAATCGCCCGCTGCGGCCGAAATTCCCCCAAAATGAATCCGATCGTCATCTTCTCCACCGATTTCCATAATGTCCATTGTATCCGCTTGAAATAAGGCTTCATCCGGATTGCTTATGGCATTAACCTTCAAATCAACCCGGGCTATCGCAACGGCCTTTTGCATCGTCGGCCCATGCCCTATCAACAGCGGCCGGCACATGCGGCGGACGGCCTTGTTGGAAAAAGTTTTTGCGGCAATTTCAGGCCCGATCCCCGCAGGATCGCCCATCGTAACTGCCAGAATCGGAGGTTTTGGGGATTTGTTTGTCATTTTTTTGGCAAGATATTTTGAATTATAATAATATTTCTATGGAACTTTCATATTGATAAAAATTCGGGAAACATGCGCTTTGCCGCCATTGTTTTTTCCTTGATCTGCTTTTGTTCATCGGCATCCAAACATTCGAGAGGCGGCATCACATACGGTTGGCATAATCCTAAAGCCGACATCATAATTTTCAAGGCTGAAATAGACTGACTAAGATTTTTGTCTTTCTGATATATTTCCGATATAGTGTCCGCCTGTGCCTGCAATTTGTCCGAAGTTTTATAATCCCCCTGTAACGACGCCTCGAATAACCTTTTAAAAAGTCCGGGCGCTACATTCCCAAAGCTCGGCACAATGCCGTCGGCGCCTTTTTGAAGCGCTATTGCCGATTGGGCTGCACAGCCCATCAGGTAAACAAAATCAGTCCGGTCAGCCCATAATTCCGCGGATTGATCTAGTCGTTCCAGTCCCCTTTCAGAATCTTTTATCCCGGCAATATTAGGATGACGGCTCAGTTGGTCGATTACGCCTACCGGAATGGATTGTTTGGTTGTGATGGGGATATTGTATAAAACAAGCGGGCAGGGAATGCCATCGGCAAGTTGTGCGAAATATTGCAACATTTGATCGGCCGACAAGGGATAATAAAAGGGAAGATGAGCCACAACGGCATCCACTCCATAATCGGCGTACAATTTTGCCTGTTCAATGGATTCCGCCAAACAATTTCCCGAAATGCCCGCATATATCGGAATGTTTCGATTAAGATGCCCGCACGCCGCTTGAACCAATAAGGTCTTCTGTTTGCCGGCAAGAGATGCCGATTCCCCGGTAGTCCCTAACAAGAATGCCGACGCCCGCGCTTCCAGAAATGTATCCAATATTCTTTCGGCCGAGGCAATATCCAGGGAAAGGTCCTTATTTAACGGGGTAATCATAGGTACAATTACACCCCTAAACGATGTTTGTTTCGCTTTCATTTAATAAGCCTTTTGATAGATGGATTCGGCATCGGCAAGAGATATTTCCCTGGGATTGTTTTTCAGTAGCCGTTGAACCTTCAATGCTCCTTGGGCCAACTTTTTAATGTCGCTCGCCGGAATGCCTATCTCAGATAATCTGGAAGGGAAGCCGCAATTTTTAATAAGGTTGCGGATAAACAAAATACCCTTCATGGCCGCATCATAATCCCTTTCTTCCTCACCCGTGCCCATGGCCCTGGCAATATCTGCATAGCGTTTTTCGGAACCGGGCAGATTGAATTCCATGATATAGGGAAGAAGCAAGGCGTTCGATATGCCATGGGCGATTTTATACTCGCTTCCCAGAGGATATGCCAGAGCATGTACCGCCGTCGTGTTCACCGGTCCTAAACACATACCGCCATACAAACTCCCCAGCGCGAGATTTGAGCGGGCCTCCAAATCATCCCCATCATGAAAAGCCTTCTCCAGGTTGGCGGAAATCAGCCGTATGCCATCCAGGGCAAAGGTATCTATCATGGGATGGGCAAAGCGATTGGTATAGGCTTCGATGCAATGTGTCAGCGCATCCATGCCCGTAAAAGCCGTTACATAAGGCGGCAATCCCAGAGTTAAGGACGGATCCACATAAACCTTGTCTGGAACCAAGTAAGGGCTGATTATGCCCAACTTGGCATGCTGTTCTTCGTCTATGAGAATGGAATTTGGTGAAACTTCGCTGCCCGTTCCCGAAGTGGTCGGCATGCAAATTAAAGGAATACGACGCTCGCTGATCAGGCCATTGCCGACAACCATCCTCACTTGCCGACTGCCATCAAGCAATGCCGCGACAAGTTTGGCAACGTCCATGACGCTTCCGCCGCCGATCCCGGCTACACTGTCGGCCTGAAATTCCCTGGCCGCACAAAGAATTCGCCCAAAATCGGAAAACGACGGTTCTCCTTCTATGTTTGTATTGATCTTAACAGCAATCCCT
>JBEKSO010000002.1:0-29961 GCA_049516935.1 Thermoguttaceae bacterium | reverse complement strand
CGGGCATGCCGCCTGAAGGCGTTTTCAAATCGCGATTGGCCTTTGAACAATTATTAGCTGCGGGCATAGGCGACACGTTGCGGGTATCGCTTACCGTTCCCGTTGCCCGGAAACATGAAGAAGTCCTGGCCGGGCAACAAATTCTGGCCGACGTGCTCGCGGGCCGGCTGCTGGGCGAGGAATATTATCGCCGCGCGGAAGAGGATCTAAAAAAAGGGCTGGAGATAATAAGTTGTCCGAGCTGCTCGCGGGTCGAGAACGATGCCTTTTGCGAACTTGCCCAGCAGGTCCGCGAAGCCACGCGCTATGCCGCGGCCTATCCCATCACCATTGCCGTGATGGGCTGCCGCGTGAACGGACCGGGCGAAACTGACAAGGCCGATTTAGGGCTGTGGTGCGGAAACAATTTCGTCAATCTCAAGCGCGGCGGCACAACGCTGGGGGCTTTTTCTTATGAAGAAATCATCCCCCGTCTAAAGGCCGAACTGGATGCCATGATAATGAAACGGGGAGCCAGCTAGTTTTGGCAAAGTCAGCATCGATACTATTGCTCAATATATCAATACTAGCTGCGTCCCCGTTTAAAATCCAAGACAATTAATATTTCAACGTCTTACTTTTGCAGGTTATGCAGTGCGGCTTCGACTGCGGCGGCGTCTTTCAGGGCGTGTGCGGGCAAGGGGTTGGCTTCGTTGAAAACGTGCATTGGGCCCGATTTCTCGACGGCGTTCTGCGATTCGTCGATTTTCCCGGCGGAATCCAAAACGGCGGCCAAATTCAAGCCAAATCTCTCGGCCACGAACCGATACATGGCGTCGCGCTTTGTCGGGCCGTAATCATGCCCTTCATCGGGCCGGTGCACGTTGACGACGTTCTTTTCCGCGCCGTAATATGTATAGATTTTTTGCAGGAATGGATATTCGATTTCGGGAACGTTTTGAGTCCAGTCTTTCCCGTCGGAAATCACAAGCATCGGTCGCGGGGCGGCAAGGGCGGCGATCATCGCGTTATTTACGAAGTGATCGGCGCTGCGGTGGATGGGCATGCCGCTTTCGCACGGGCAGCCGCCGAAAAAGTAGGACGACACCATCACCACCGGCACGTCCAAGGTCACGCGTGGATCGAGTGCGGTCAGGACGAAGGTTTGCGTGCCGCCGCCCGATTCGCCGGTGACTCCGACGCGCTTCGGATCGGCCCCCTCGAGCGACAAGAGGAAATCCAAGGCCCGCATGTTGTCCCATGTTTGAATGGTCATCGAAAACGGGTGTCTATGGGCTTCCTGACCAACTTGCTGAATCGAATCGCCTAACCCGAACATATCGACGGCAAAAACGACCGCTCCCATACGGGCAAGGGTGCTGCAACGCTGCTGCATATACGGGGCGAAGCGGGCATGATTGTCGTAATCCTCGGGCTTGGTGATTTTTTTCGCATGGCCGTGAGTCGAAAGAATGACGGCAAAAGGCGGTTTTGCATTTGCCGGGCGATACAGGTTTCCGGTCACGAAATAGCCGGGCACCGATTCGAAGGCCACGTTTTCGACCGAATATCCGTCGTGGTCGCGGCGGTCGCGCACGATCGGATTCAGCGGCGTGCGGCGCGGCCAAGGATCAAGCCCGGCGCCTTGCTGAATGCGTTGGCGCACGTGCTGCGCGTAAGAGTCCCAGGAGTCGCGATCGGGAAAGCGCTCCAGAGCGGCGTCGAGCACGGCCTTGCCTTGCTCGGGCTTGAGAAAGTTGCCCTGGCACAAGGCCGGCCCATTGGCAGGCGCAGCGGGCAGTCCGGCCGGGACCCAATCCACCGACACGGCGGCCTTGGCGGGCGCTTGATCCGCGGCAAATGCGACACTGCAAAGCATCGACAAGCACAGGAAAACTACCGTTGTCCTAAACATAAAATCGTCTCCAGTTTTTTCAGATCCGATTGCGTATTCAATTCCACATTCCAAATGCAACCTATATGCGCATGATCTTACTTGTTCGGCAATGGATGTCAAGATTCAAGTTTAGGGAGGGGACACAATACCTAATTATTGACAAACAGGGAGAGAACTGGTAGGTTTCGAACATGGCAAGATTGGCACGGTTGGTTATTCCTGGCTTGCCCCACCATATCACGCAACGCGGCAACCGCCGACAGCGGACTTTTTTCAACGAGGGCGACTGTAATTCCGATCTTCAAGATTTTCACAAGACGAAGGATCCCTATATGTCAAACAATGAGAGAAATTTTATGTTGATAAAAACGCGATGGGCATTCTCCCTATGCATAATTCTCTTTTGGCTACCAGGCGCACATACTGTATGTGCGCAAACATCTACAATTGCATCGAAGACGGTTGTGATGTTTCCGGCGGACAAAGCCCGAGATGTTAATCCAGATACGCACCTGGAACTCACTTTTCCCAGCGCACCCATGTTAGGAACAACAGGACAGGTTCGTATATACGACATGGCTGACGACCGGCTGGTCGATCAGCTCGATATGAGCATTCCTGCCGGTCCTACTGCTCCTTCCACTGCTCCAAAGGCGCCTTACATTGAAAAACCTTATGAATATATTTCGGGGAAGTTCACAAATGCCAATACGAAACCCGGCACGCCTTCCGGTGGAGCAACGCCAACGCCGGATAATTATCAGTTGACCATTATCGGCGGATTTACCGATGGATTTCATTTTTACCCCGTTATTGTCCACGGCAATACAGCGACCATTTATCCCCACAACAATCTTCTTGAGTACGATAAAACGTATTATGTTCAAATTGATCCGGATGTATTAACCATCAGCGATAACAGTTTTAAGGGCATAGATGGAAAAACAGGCTGGGTATTCAGCACTAAAAAATCACCTCCTCCCGCCGATTCGGAAAGATTAGTCGTGAGCGTTGACGGAACGGGCGATTTCAACACTGTCCAGGGCGCCATCGATTTTACTGCGGATTACAATCCGAAACATGTCACAGTTTTCATCAAAAATGGCGTATACGAGGAAATCGTTTATTTTCGCAACAAGACCAACATAACAATACTGGGCGAAGACAGGGACAAGGTTATTGTCAAATATATGAACAAAGAAGTCTTCAATCCACACCCGGCGAACATATCGACCAATGAGGTGGAGGGGACTTTCCCGTCCCGCCGTGCGGCATTTGCCGTGGATCATTCCACGAGGATTCATCTC
Source organism: Thermoguttaceae bacterium (assembly GCA_049516935.1). Classification (GTDB taxonomy): domain Bacteria; phylum Planctomycetota; class Planctomycetia; order Pirellulales; family Thermoguttaceae; genus JBEKIK01. Next base: position 26,778 of record JBEKSO010000002.1, on the reverse strand, counting down.
GTAAACCTTACTATCAGGACAACCTCCCCGATGGCTCAGGCGGAAGGTTTGCTTCTGAATGGAAGTGAGAACATTATTTGCAAAGTCACAATCGGCGGTTCGGGCGATGCGTTGCAATCGAATGGATCTGCTTACTATGAAAATTCCCACATCGAGGGAGCGGGGGATACGATACTTGGACGCGGGCCCGGCTTCTTCAAAGATTGCGAGCTTACCTCCGGAGGCCCATACAACTGGATACGCAACACGTCCGCCAATCATGGCAATGTATTTGTGAACTGCAAATTCATGACTCTCCAAGGGAGAGAAACGGTATTTGCACGTGCACCAATGAATAATGGCAAGGGTTATCCTTATGTTGAAGCAGTGTTGATTAATTGCGCAATTGCAGGCATTTCTCCTGTTGGCTGGGGGGCCATTGGAGGAGATACAACTAATATGCATTTATGGGAATACAACAGCACTAACGTCAGCGATGGGAAACCGGCGGATGTAAGCCGGCGTCATCCTGCATCGCGACAACTGACAATGGAGAAAGATTCCGCAATTATTGCCGACTACACTAATCCCGCCTATGTGCTCGGCGGCTGGACGCCAACAATGGCGCCCATTATTCTATCGCAACCGAAAGCAGTAAAGGCGGAAAAAGGCCAGGCGGCAAATTTCAATGTAGAAGTAGCCGCCATCCCGGACGCAAGCTATCAATGGTTAAAAAATGGACAGGTTATGAGTGGTGCAACGAATGCGGTTCTAAACATAGAGTCTGTGAAGGCTAATGATGCAGGCAACTATAGTGTTGCTATAAAGAACCCTTCGGGAAGCGTTACAAGCCGTGAGGCAACATTGACGGTAAAGTAACGCAAAATGACAATAAATCTTAAACGCGGCGGCACGATTCTGGGGGCCTTTTCTTACCAGGAAATTGTCCTCCGCCTGAAAGCCGAACTGGATGCGATGATATTGAAAGGGGGACGCAACTAGCATTGGGCAAAGATTGTAATGACGCGCTTACTAAATTTGTCAATACTAACTGTGTCCCTGTTTCGACTAATCAGTTTCGACTCAACGATTTGTTAGACCCAGATTTCATCTTCTATATTCTTTTCAAAGTGACTCAACGTTTTTTTCATTCGCTCATTGTAGGACTCAATTTCACCTGCCGGAAGGAGCTTTAGTCGAAGATCTGCTTTAATACCGCTTGCTACTTCATCAACCACATAAGCTCGGAATCCATTAATGTAGACTTTTTCGTATAAAATAGTTTTCCTTAATTCTTTGCATATTTGGGCCACGGTATTATCTAAATCAGTAAAATGTTCTTTTCCAGTCTTTGTAACCTGAAGGTCTATTTCAATTGGTACGTATATTTTTTTAAGAAAAGGGTATTTATTGCCATATTCAGAGAACAGATCATTAACCTTTGCTTTGAACACTTTCGACTCATCTTTACTGGGAAGATGGCCAATATCAAAAATCATTGGATCAATCCCGCAAAATCGCCCCATCATTGTTGGGCTAATATGTTGTCTTAATCCAGGTCTATCGTAAGGGGAGATTTTTCCATTTTTCAATAAATCATATTGTTGATCAGCAATATCCCACAAAGATTGATCAATTAAATGCGGATAAGGGAACAAAACCTCCTCATTGTGTTCATGCTGATATTCATTTTCCTCTTGGTAGATATCCCAAATCTTGTATAGTTCGATAAGTCTTCTGGCTTGGATATATATGCCAGATTTTAGATCATCGCTATCTGAACGCCATATGGATGCTTCTAAAAAATGGACCTGCTTGTCATTGTTAAAGACAGGGCCTTGTAATAGGTCCAAATAGTACTTGACTATTCGATAAATTTCAGGTGGATTTTTCTGATTACAAAAAATATTAAAGCTAAGTGCAATTCTTGCTTTGGGTGGTGCTTTCCAATGAAAGTTGTCTGCATCTTTCTGGAAATCAGATTTGATTTTATCAGCCGAACCTTTAGATTTTATTCCCCCTTTAGTGAATAAAGGGCCTTCATAGTGGGACATAAATCCAAAAGTCGTTCTGTACTTTCTTAACTGTAAAAGTTTTATTTTCTTTTCGTTATCCATTAAATTCAATGGGTCTAACAGGTATTCGATCACCGAAGTACGATAAAACTTTACCGCATTTTTGCAGTCGGGCATGGCGTTGTCAATCCTGAATATGAAACGGGGATGCGGCTAGTTTTTAGGATGGCGCATCCCTCCTATCACCTTGGGCCGACCTTTATGGCGTATTGTGTGCAGCAGGACGAGTTGTTTATTGAGTCTCAGGTAATTAACGTCATGTAAAAACGCATAAACACGCTCGCCGTTGGCTCGCGGCTAAACGATAATAGCGACACTTATTACCTGACATTCAATAGCCTGTTGAATTTATCACTCCTCTTGAGATTCTACTTTTCAAATAACATTCGAGGCAGTTCTGATTGGCGAATGATCGAGCGGGGCGTTCCAAGTCGTAATTCGTTTTGATTGGGCACTGGCACTGTAATTGTGGTGGCCGGCAACCGTTTCTGCATTACGGAGGGTGTCCTGGAATTTATGTTGGAAATTAAGGTAATTTGAGAGTATTAGACCCGCTCCCCTTCGGGTCGCGGCTAAACAAATGAAAAAAAGCCGGACCAGACGTCCGACTTAGCCAACGGACACCTCCAGCCGCGTCACGAAAATTTCGGAATGTTGTCGGCTCATGATTTCAGATGGATCGGCCGTTTCCAAGAACAGGAAAACCGCCTCTGCAAGGTTGCTGCGGGCTTCTTCCACAGTGTTGCCCTGACTGGCAACATCAAATTCCGGACACAGGGCCACGTACCCATCGCCCTCGCGTTCCACCAATGCCGTGAATTCAACAATATTTTTCATTTTTTCAATCCTGCACAGAGTGTCAATAATGAATCTGATTCAACTGATCTTATTTTAAGTCTACGCGTTTGACATGTACGAGCCTGTGGCCGAGCATATCGACGGCGGCGCTTGCTTGTTCGAGGGCTATGTAGCCAAGGATGGGTTCATACTCTCCATCTTCGCCAGGGAGCATGTCAAGGAACAGAACTTCCGCCATAATCGGGCGAAACTCACCGATTTTCGCGCGTACCGGTCCGCAGACAACCCCAGTCTTGACCGATTGGTCGGCCATTTCGACTTCTATCTCTGCAAGTTGCTCCATGTCGCCAAGCGATTTGCGCCAAGCGCTCGGCAGAGTGATGTACGCGGCGCCTGTGTCGACCAGCGCGCTGACGGTGAGAGATTTATCAGGATCATTGAAATTTATCAGCTTAAGTTGAGTCACAATACGTCCCATGACTGCATCCTCTTTTCTTGATCAGCTTCATTTTGAGTATAACAGTCATTTTAACAAATTCAACAGTCAAAAAACCCCTCTAAATAAGTAATGCGGGCAGTATCGTTAAATTGGGCAAGTGTCAATATTAGGGTGTCAATACTAGATGCATCCATATTTCAATATGTTTCAATACATATTTTGCCGTTGGGCTTATTCTGTTATCATCCTCGCCCATGAAAGTCTTAGCACTGATTGACGACGCGAATGCGGTTTGCTGCCGGTATCGGATCGAGGCGTTCGAGCAGGCAATGGGCCGAGAGGATATGAGATTGGAGATTGTGCGGTTCGACAAAGGTATACTGCGGCGGATCGGCAATCTGCACAAAGCCAAACAGGCCGACGCGGTCATCCTTCAGCGAAAACTTCTCCCGCTTTGGCAGACTTCGCTCTTGCGGCGCTGGTCGCGGCGGTTGATCTTCGACGTGGACGACGCGGTTTTTCAACGCGACAGCAATAGCGACAAAGGGCCGGAGAGCCGGTCGCGATCGGGCAAATTTCGGGCCATTGTCGCCAAGGCCGACGCGGTAATAGCAGGCAACGATTATCTCAAGCAAGTCACTGCCGCTTTGACGGCGCCGGGACGGGTGCATTTTATCCCGACTTGTATTGACACCCAAAAATATCTTCCCGCCGTGCATCAACGAGTAGGCCCGGAGGCAAGGCTTGTTTTTATCGGTCAGCAAACCACGTTGCGATTGCTCGACATGGCCAAGGAGCAATTGGCGGCAATCGCCCAACGCATGCCCGGCATAGAATTCCGGCAGATATGCGACGGGGCGGCCGATTTTCCCGGCCTGCGCGTGGTTCTGCGGCCATGGTCTATAGAAACCGAAGCGGCGGAACTTGCCGAGTGCGACATCGGAATCGCTTGGATGCCGGACGATTCCTGGAGCCTGGGCAAATGCGGTCTGAAGGTTTTGCAATACATGGCAGCCAGTTTGCCGGTGGTGGCCAATCCGGTGGGGATTCATCGGGAGATGGTGATTCATGGCGAAACGGGATTTATTGCATCCACGCCCCAGCAATGGGCCGAGGCGGTCCAGCGCTTGGCGGCCGATCCGCAATTGCGAAACAAGTTGGGGGCGGCCGGACGATACCTGGCCGAAAAAAGGTACGGCGTGCCCGCATGGGCTCCGATATTTATCAACGTAATTCGCGGGGATAAGGCTTGATTGAAGATCTGAGCGTGTTTCGCAGGCGTGTTTTATATTGCAAATTGAGCAATTGCAAATTTCAAATTGCAAATTGAACAAAGGAAGAATCAAAGTCGGGCAATAAAAGGCGGCGTTTATTCATGTTCAATTTAAAATTTGCCATTTACAATTTGCAATTTGCAATAACTCTGGTTGCAGCGGTCGGGTGTCATACGCCTTTGGCCAGCCGGCTGGTGCTGCCGGATCAGAACACGGTGGTTCGCGAGCAACTTACGATCCACAGCGATTTCGTTTTGCCCCCGCACCATCGGCTTTTGGACGAACTGGTCGCGCAGCGAACCGATCTGAACCGGCGTCTGGGGCTGCCCAACTCCGACGAGCCTATCCACGTGTATCTTTTTGAAAACGTGGATCGTTTCAAGGGATTCATGAAGATTTACCACCCCGATTTCCCCGATCGGCGGGCGTTTTTCCTGGAAACCGACACAAAGCTCTCGGTCTATGCCCAGTGGGGCGATCGGGTGGCCGAGGATTTGCGCCACGAAATTACTCACGGCTATTTGCATTCCACGGTGCCGAACGTGCCGCTTTGGCTGGACGAGGGCCTGGCCAAGTTTTATGAAGTGGCCCGAAACGAGCGCGGGCTGAATCGCCCTTATGTGAATCTGCTCGGGCAGCGGCTTACGCGCGAACATTGGCGCCCGGATTTGAAACGATTGGAACAACTCGATCCGGCCAAAGACATGTCGCTAGCCGACTATGCCGAATCCTGGGCCTGGGTCTACTTTTTGCTGGAAGCGCGGGGCGAATATGCCGGCGTGCTGAGGGCATATATTTCCGACCTGCGCCGCGACGGGATCCCCACAACCTTTTACGAACGCTTAACCGTCGTGATTCCAGATCCTAACGCGGCCTTGGCCGATTATCTTCAAAGCCTGATCGCTGGAAAAAATTAAGCGCTTTGACAAGATCTTTATTAGAGGTTCCAACGAAATGAAGTTAGAGGTCGATATGAGCGCCACGACCAACCTTTGGTCAGTGCCCTGCAAGCAAGTAGTGGTTTCCGACAGTTCCAACAGCACTGCATGCAAGCAAGCAGTGGCACACGTAGTTTTGTTAAAAAAGTTTTAGTTATAGATTGGCGTTTGTCGGCTGAGGGTAAGGATTCGCAGCGGGCGGAGGGGGCGTGTAAGGCTGCCCGGCGGGCTGCTGATACGCAGGCTGCGTTGCCGGATTGGGCGATGGGGGCGGAGAATATGTCGGCTGCGCCTGCTGACCCGGTTGCGCGAACGTCTGGGGCTGCGTATAAACCGCACTGGGTTGTGCATATACGGGGGCCGGCTGCGCATATACCGGGGCTGGTTGGTAGTACGCCGGCGGAGGCGGATAATAATATGGCGGCGGAGGCGGGTAATAATACGGCGAAGGTCCCACATACACGCGATATGGGTAGGGATAACAGTACGGGTGCGGATGATAGACCGGGATGCCAAGACCAATGCCGACGCTTACCCCGCCGGCTTGGACCGGGGTGCAGGCAAAGGCCAAAATGGCCAATAGGGCGCAAACGAAAAAGATTTTTTTTACATTCATGGCAAATCTCCTGTCGGTGCAATCATGCCCGCCCACTTCTTGGAACGGCCGATCCAAAGATCGGATACTACCAATGATCAGGGAAAGAGAAAATAGCGTTTCTGTTTTCTAAAGCAGGCTGGCAACGCCGGCTGCTAGCATTGACATCACTATTTCAACTTCATTGTCCCGCATCAAAAAGATACCCGGATAGATTCTGGTTGTTGTTTTGCGAGGACCAAAGAAGTGCCAGCAAATCGCCAGTCTTGGCATCGATCTGCGGGCTGGTCTGATTTTCAGCACTGCTTGTATTGGCCGTACTGCTCGAGTCGTCCGAGTCATTGTCGTTGGTCGTTGCGGCGGTGCCGGTCGTTTGCCCGGTGGTATCAGTCTGGTTGTGATGCCGGTGGTGTTTGTGAGCGACGTTTTCCTTGCCCGCGGCGAATTGCTCCTGGAGCTTTTCAACGTCAATTCCGTTGTCTTTGAGGGCCTGCAAAACGGCATTTTGAATCACTGTTTTCAAATCGCTCGTGTTGCCCGATTTTTCCGCTTCGGCAATGGCGGATGAAACAGCCTGGCGAATTATCTCTTGGAGGCTGTTTGCATTTGTCGTATCGGTGCTGGATGTGCCGGTCTGGGCGACCGTGTTGCTTACCGGCAATGAATCCGCGCTGGCCGAGTCGGTAGACGATCCATCGCCTTCCTGGGCGGCAATCTGTGCAAGGATGTACAAAAGGTTCGTGTCAGTAGAGCTGATTCCTGAAATTCCCGACATGGATAAGCACTCCTTTTAACCAATCTTTAGGGTGGGACGGATGATAGCCAAATTCCTGAGCCAACTATTCCCTACCCCTTTTCCAACCGTTATAAATCGACATGTCAGGTTGAAATGCTTAATAGACATTAACTATTTACGGATATGTGTCAATGAGATCGCTCATAAGGCTCTAAAAAACCAACGCATATATGCCAAGTTGCAGATTTAACCAATATTAACATCAGTAGTTTAGGCGTATTTAGGAATAAGCAATAGCCTTTACCACGGTTATTGGAATACAATCGCTCTGGTCTATTTGGAAATCATTTGATACACTCCCGCCCACTTTTCAAGGTTGTAGGACGGCTGGAAACTCGCCCCATTTTCTCTGGCGATCACACCCAAAAAAGTTGTGTTAAAGTTCCGGAGAAGCGGGCGACGGCGGGCGACAGCCGGCTATCGATCTCGTCTTAGCAAAGCGGAGGAGCAAATCATGAGCGGAAAAAGGACGTTCCGGCTCATTGTTTTCGGATTGGCATTAACGGGATATTGCTGTGCGCAGGTCCGGGCCGCGCCGCCATGGACAGACATGGTTTCGCCCAAACAAGTCGAGGCCGAGCCCGACAAAACTTACACTCTTACCGAGAACAACGGCCCGTGGATGATAATGGCTTGCAGTTTTTCGGGCGAGGGAGCGGAAAAGCAGGCCCAGGACCTTGTTTGCGAACTTCGTAAAAGATACAAATTGCCGGCCTACATCAACAAAGAGCAATTCGATTTCGGCGATCCCAAGGGGTTGAAACTCGATCGTTACGGCTCGCCGGTAAAGATGCGATACTACAAGAATCCAAAAATCACGGAGGTGGCGGTTTTGGTGGGCGATTATGCCACCGTCGACGATGCGGAGGCCCAAAAGGTTTTGAAAAAACTCAAATATACAATGCCGCAGTGTCTTGACGTCAAAACAAACAAGGGAACTTATCAGACATTGGCGGGTTATAGATCCTTGCAGGCGATGATGGGCAGTTCGAACAAGGAAAAAGGCCCCATGGCCCATGCCTTTATAACCACGAATCCACTTTTACCGAAAGATTATTTCGTTCCCGGCGGCCTGGACCCGCTGGTGATCGAGATGAATAAGAATGTTCCGCATGACCTGAGCCTGCTGGAGTGTCCGGGCAAATACAGCGTTCAAGTGGCGACCTTCAAGGGACAGGTCATCATCAAACAAGATGAAATCGAAGCCATTGAAAAGGGCGAAAAACAATTCAACGGCGACCTGACGGAAGCGGCCATGAAGGCCCATCAACTGACCGAGGCCCTGCGGATGAAAGGTTACGAAGCCTACGAATTCCATGACCGCAACGCCAGCATTGTAACGGTGGGCAGTTTTGATTCGGTGGGCATGCCCCGGGCAGACGGCAAAATCGAGATCAATCCGAAAATCCACAAAATAATGCAAACCTTCGGCGCAAAGCCCCTGGACTTAACCGGCCAAGTTCCTAAAGATACAATACCCATGGCGTGTAAAACGCTGGCTGGGATAAACTTCGACATCCAGCCGATTCCCATCATGGTGCCTAAAAAGAGCATCAGCGCGGCCTTGAGTCGTCCGCCGGTGGAATAGGTTATAGTGGACAGTGGACAGTGTTGGAAGTGGAGAGATCATGGACAAAAAAGTCAAGAAGAAAATCGATACTCTCCAACAGCGGATCCAGAATCTCCGCCGACAGATCGCCGGTACCAAAAAGCAATTGGACGATCCGGCCGAACTGAAGAACCTGGAAAAACAACTCTCCGACGCGGAAGCCGAATTGGCGAAAATCAAGGGCTAAGTTATCGACAAGGATAAAAACCGCTTGCGGTTTCGCAATGTTTATTGTACTCGACTGCTGCCTGCAAAATATTTGTTATAGCCGCTCGTAGGCTTCGGCGCGGTTTCTACGGCGGGCCAATTCGCTGGCGTAGCGCAGGCCCAACTGGCCGGCATGCTGACGGGCCCAATCGGTCAGTTTGGTTTCGCCGGCGGGCGGGGCATCGACCGTAAGCAAGTCGGCCATCAAGCTTTCGATCTCTTCCCGGCTGAACATCTTGTCGCGCAAAAACCAGCCGAGCAGGTTTCCGCCCAAATATCCGATGCCCGGCGGCACCGAAACAAGCAAGCGGCGCTTGCCGAGTATTTCGGCCAGAGTTCGCACCAACCGGCGATATGTAAAAGTTTCCGGGCCGATGGCGTTGATTATGCAGTTTTCATTACTCCGGCCTTGTTCCACGGCCAGCCTTGCCAGGTCGTCGACGTAAATGGGCTGCAAATGATATTGCCCGCCGCCGAAAATAAAGAACACGGGCATCTTTCGCAGTGTCCAAGCGATGTTGTTAATGAGGATATCTTCCCGGCCGAAGAGCACCGCCGGACGCAAGATGGCATAAGACAGCCCGGAGCCGATCAATGCTTGTTCCAATTGGGCCTTGCCGCGGAAATATTCCAGCTTGGAATCTTCGGAAGGATTGGTGATGCTCACGTGCACCACCCGGGAGACGCCGGCCTTTTTAGCGGCGCGAAAGAGCGTCAAGGTGTTATCGACCGCCGTGGAGTGCTGAGAACCTGCATAATTGAAGCGGACCCAGTAAGTATTGTACAAGACCATCGCCCCGGACAAAGATTCGGCGAGTTTATCCTCATTTTCAAAATCGAGGGGGCGAACTTGGATGGCGTCGCCGAACGGATTGCGCCGCCCCATGGAATTGGTCAGCGTGCGGACCTGAAGCCCGGCGTCGAGCAGGCGGCGGGCGATATACTTGCCCGAAAACCCGAAGGCCCCGGTAACGACGTGCAATTCGTGGGCCGGCGCGGTTGCCATGGCGAACCCTCCCCGTGATTTTTACTGATAATGCGCCATTTTAGACGTGATGCCGCCTAACGAACAAGCCCCGGCCGCTCAGGCCGCGGGCAATATTGATCTTTGCCTGGCAAATGGACCATTAAGTTGTGGGGCAGATTGCTAATCTGCCCAGAAAAGGCAGGTTGGCAACCTGCCCCACGGTTTATTTACCATGCAAAGATCAATAAAAGAGCGTTTGGACACATAAAGCGGCGTTCGACTTGACAACCGATTGTCCGAAGCGATCCCTGGTTCGATCATGTCCATCCGCTCTTTAGGGAAACACTCTATGATTCACTGCGTCTTGTTAATTTCGTCATTCTCCGGCGGGTAGTCGGGGTGCATGCCGTGCTGGATCATGGTTATGCGTTCGTTATGGGCATGAACCATCTTCACAATTTTGATTGTCGCCCCTGCTACAATGGCCACGATCGGGATTAGAAAAACCACAACCTCCGGCTGTAATAATCGACGCCAAAAAAACTCAGTACCCATGCTATTCCTCCGTTAAGGATCTTTTATTTCTTCTTCATCCTCGGGGGGATAGTCGGGATGTATGCCGCGTTCGATCATGGCCATCCGCTCGCGATGGGTAAAGGCTTTTTTCACGATTACGGCAATCGTTATAGATACAATCCCCACGATGGGAATTAATAGGGGTAGAATATCCTCTGATAATAATCGAGACCAAATATCATTTTGCATGATAATCCTCCCTCCCTTTATTTTTACCCGCTATTGGATGGATTTATTATAATCCCATACAATATATTCGCAAACAAACGGTAAATATTGGTCTTTTCACGTACACAGCAGTAATGGGTAAAGGCGATCGATCAACATCCGATTATTATCTAAGCAAGCGGGAAATTTCAGTTTCCATGGCTTAGTAATTCATAACAAAGGCGCTGCCCATATTGTTTACAGCATGTGCTGGGAATAAGGAAGGCAGGCTCGATGTTAAGTGCGCATATTTGCATTGATTCTAAATCAATCATGCTTAAGGCGTTAAGTGCCCGAGAAATGTGTCCCTGGATGGTAAAAAGCAGGACCAATGGCGTATGCGTTCGAGGCCGACTAGGGGGGTGGGTTCCTTCCCGGCTGCCCAAATTTCAGTTTTTCCATACAAATATATATAATAAACAAAAAATTTTAAACGCAATAGTTGACATTTATACAAAAATTACTACAATAAGACCTTGTAGACTACTATAGAAACCCTTCTTTACAGGCAGTTTCTCTCGTTTAATCATCAACTTTAAGGAGGTGTGTATGAGCAACAAAAGGCGTTTTCTTGTTGCCGCGGTTGCGGTCGTTATCTTTGCGAGCGCATCGTGCGTTTGGGCGTGGAACGACGGTACTTGGATCGGCACGTTGAATCCAGGTGATTGGAGTGATCCAGGCAACTGGGATAGCGGAACAATCGCCGATGGCGACGGCGCGACCGCAGATTTTACTATAAACGTTCCGACAGGCGGTGTCGACGTAATCAACGTTGATATCGGGAGAGCTGGGCAATTGATCGGGCTTATAAATTTCGTTGACGCTGACGGCGCTCTTCCGACGCCCGGCAGCTATCTTCTTCAAGGCACTACCACCCTGAACATGCAGTATAGCTTCCTCACACCAATCCCCACCTCTCAAATTTCAGTCAGCCCCATATATGATACTGTGTCGGGTGCTGAGTTAGTGGCCGCCGAGATCAGTGCGCCCATTTCAGTGGTGAGCGGCACGAGCCTGTCCATAATCGGCTCCGGGCGCGGCACGATGAAATTCAGCGGCAACACCACCGTGGTTAACGGTGACCTCTCGATAGGCAACATGACCAACGTCATCTTGACCGGAAACATGATCCTGAATAACGGCAATACCACGATAAACGGTTCAACCACTGTCAACGTGAATGGGACTGGAATCTTATCGTCTCAGACCACCGCTGCTTCTGGTCAAACCACCATCGGCGGCGGCGGCACAGTCAACCTGTCGGGCAGCAGTCAATTAAAGAGCGCTGGCGGCACATTTATCGGCAATAACACAGACAACGGCACCCTCAACGTAGGGCTCACATCCGCCGATAGCGCGACTGCCACGTTGACCGGCGGCTTTCTTATGGGCGGCGGCACCGGCGGCACAGTAGGCACCATAAACGTCCACGGCACATTACCAGCCCCCGGCACAGCAACCTTGACCACGGGTAGTTCTACGCTTTCCACCCTCGGCGACTGGGGCGCTGGCAACGGCGTTATGAACATTTACGACTCGGCTATTGTACAGACTGGAGAACTGCGCATAGCTCCAGGGACTTCATCCAGCGGCACAGTAACGCTAAAAGACAGTTCGCAGTTAAATTCCACAATTATATCGATAGGGTATAACTGCGATCCCAGCGTCGCCGGCACAGGCGGCACTGTTACCGTGAACAATAATGCGAAAGTAACTACAACGGGTATGGCAGAGGTGGGCAATCAAGGTAATGGCATCCTCAACATCAACGACAGTTCATCAGTAGCGGTTGGCGGCACTCTATATGTTGCCCATAATAGTTATTGGGTAGGAACTCCATGCGCCAATACGGGTACAATCAACATTGGCGGCGTAAGCGTCGCCGGACCGTTGGGCACCCCTTCTTTAACTGCCGGAGCGATTGATATGTCGGGTAATTTTGCAGTTAGTCCGACCACAAACAACGGTGATGTCAGTAATATAAACATCTCCGGTAATTCAATTGTGCATACAATCAAAGCAGGCGCCAACACCGGGAACTTTATTGTTTGCTCGTCGTGGGGCGTATCCACCGTTACCATTTCCGACGATGCACAGGTAACGGTTGACGGCCAACTAGGCCTTGGTCTACCTAATAACTGGAACACGGCTACGGTCAACATTAGCGGAACCACTGCGAAGTTGACCGCCGGAGAGATTGATATGGCGACTACGCTTAACTCTTGGAGCAACAGCACTACTGCGTTAAACATTTCCGGCAATGCCCAGGTTAGCACCTCCACAACCGGCGGCGCCACCGGCAACTTCAATACGGGAATGTCTACCGGTTGGAATCCCACCGCAACTATTAGCGTCCTTAATACCTCTTCGTTGCACATCGCCGGCAACTCCTCACTGTACCAGGCAGCGGTAGTGGTCGGCGGCAGCGGCCAGATGTCTGTGAATGGCAACGTAATTCTTGGCGTGGTAAACGCCAATTGGTCGAGTCTCGATGTCAGCGGCAGTTCCAACCCGTCAAGCATTGGCGGCAATCTAACCGTTAATCTCGCAAATATTACAACCAGTGCTATTAGTAATGCACCAATAGCAGGCGGCGTGGACATGGCCGGCACCCTTTATTTAAACGGCGGCCAAATCACTCCGTCTGTCAGCAGCACCGTGTTCATGCAAGGTCTGGCCGGGGCCAAGATCGGGCAGTACGGCGGTAAATTCATGACCTGGAGCGGCAGCGCCAATACCAATATTACGATAGCCCAAGACCTGGGACATGACGCGGGCGGGCCCGCCATCGACGGCGGCCTAACGGTGATTGGCAACGGAAGCGTGACAGTGAATGGAGCGTTGACATACACCGGGCCAACGACTATTGACGGAGTTACTTTATTACAGGTCAACTCTCCCGGGGCGACTACCCTGGCGTCTATCAATGGTACTGGAACCGGACTGGATAAAGGCAGGATGGCGATCGGCAACGCCACGCACGTGGCCTCGGTCGGCGTTACCGGCTCGGCATTGATTAGCAACTTGACCGTCGATCCGCTCTCCAAGATCGCGATTGGCGGCGACCTTACCAATGTCCACGGCGGAATTATCGCCGGCGCCATTAATAATTTAGTCGTGCCCGGCGGAGTAGATCTAACCGGCACTCTGTATTTAAACGGCTCTCAAATCACTCCGACCGCCAGCAATCCCACGTTTATGCAAGGTCTTGCCGGCGCCAAGATCGGAGCCAACGGCGTTTCGTTCATGACCTGGAGCGGCACAGCCAATACGGCTATTACCATAGGGCAGGATCTGGGACATGACGCGGCCGGACCCGCCATCGACGGCGGCCTAACGGTGGTTGGCAACGGAAGCGTGACCATGAATGGAGCGTTGACATACACCGGGCCAACGACTATTGACGGAGTTACTTTATTACAGGTCAACTCTCTCGGGGCTACCACCCTGGCGTCTATCAATGGTACCGGAACCGGACTGGATAAAGGCGAGCTGGGGATCGGCATTGCCACGCGCGTGGCCTCGGTCGGCGTTACCGGCTCGGTATTAATTAGCGACTTGACCGTCGATCCGCTCTCCAAGATCGCGATTGGCGGCGACCTTACCAATGTCCACGGCGGGATTAGCGCCAGCGCTATTAATAATTTAGTTGTCGCCGGCGGAGTAGATCTAACCGGCACCCTGTATTTAGACGGCTCTCAAATCACACCGACCGCCAGCAATGCCACGTTTATGCAAGGTCTTGCCGGGGCCAAGATCGGAGCCAACGGCGTTTCGTTCATGACCTGGAACGGCTCAACCACTACGGCTATTGCCATAGCCCAAGGCCTGGGACATGACGCGGCCGGACCCGCCATCGACGGCGGCCTAACGGTGATTGGCAACGGAAGCGTGACTATGAATGGAGCATTGACATACACCGGGCAAACGACTATTGACGGTGTTACTTTATTACAGGTCAACTCTCCCGGGGCTACCACCCTGGCGTCTATCAATGGCACTGGAGCCGGACTGGATAAAGGCAAGCTGGGGATCGGCGACGCCACGCACGTGGCCTCGGTCGGCGTTACCGGCTCGGTATTAATTAGCAACTTAACCGTCGATCCGCTCTCCAAGATCGCGATTGGCGGCGACCTTACCAATGTCCACGGCGGAATTACCGCCAAAGCCATAAACAATTTAGTTGTCGCCGGCGGAGTAGATCTAACCGGCACCCTGTATTTAGACGGCTCTGAAATCACTCCGACCGCCAGCAATCCCACGTTTATGCAAGGTCTTGCCGGCGCCAAGATCGGAGCCAACGGCGTTTCGTTCATGACCTGGAACGGCTCAGCCACTACGGCTATTTCCATGGCCCAGGCCCTGCAGCACGATTCGGCCGGCCCCGCCACTGACGGCGGTCAATTGGTGATCGGCAACGGAAGCGTGACGGAAACAGGAGCGTTGACCTACACTGGAGTGACAAAAATCGATGGTGTTTCGGAATTACACATCAATACCATTGGCAACACCGTACTGGCGGCTATAACAAATAACGGCACGCCGGGAACAGGTATTTTGGGTGTTGGCGATGGTGTTAACACCACCCATTTAACCGTTACATCAGTCAATGTGGGCACGCTGACGATAGGCGCGCATTCCACGCTCACAATTGCCCCCATTCTCGGCGGCCCGTCTGCCGGCGGCGGTTTGGCGGCAGTGCCGGAACCGGGCACGTTTGCGATGCTGGCGATAGCCGCCCTTGGTTTGATGGCGGCGGCATGGCGTCGGCGAAAATAGTAAACAATAAAGCAGGCGGCCGCCGCGGGGTTAAGCCCCGCGCCGGCCCTGCAATCGTTTGCTCAGTCCAAACTTTTCCCGAAGTGCGGACGAAATCGAACGATTAAAAAGGTGACTTATTATATTTTTTTAGAACCAAAGAGAGAGGCCGATACAAAAAAGAGATTTTTCACTTTGCGGGAATTTTGCACCGCCTTCAGAGTGATTAAAGATCTTGTATGGAGGAAAAAAACCGACGCCGGTGTGCCGCAAGGCCGCTTGCGTCGGTTTCTTTTTTCATATTATTTCTAATTAAACAGCTTTTCCCGACTTTTCAAGAAGCCGGCAACTGGTAGAATTGGTCAAACTTGGTGTTTTGACTTCCGGCCATGGCCTTTGGCTCAAAAGCACGCTTAAAATCTTGACTTAACGTACATCTAAGCAAGATAAAATGGATGGATATCGCTTCCCGCCTTGGATAGACCGCACTCGGCCCTTTGCGGGTGCATTGCTGGCGATTGTGCCGGTCTACGTCATTTTTTTGGCTTATTATTGGGGTTCGCCGCAAACGACCGACGTGGGCTATTCGCCCGTGCAGCCCCTGCCCTACAGCCATGCCGTGCATGCGGGCCAGTTGGGCATGGATTGCCGCTACTGCCACAACACCGTGGAATGGTCGGCCTTTGCCGCGGTTCCGCCCACTGCCACTTGTCTTAACTGCCACGCCACAATCGCTGCCGATAGCGTAAAGTTATTGCTGATCCGCCAAAGCGCGGCCGACGGCGATCCGGTGCACTGGGTAAAGGTCCACGATTTGCCCGACTACGTCTATTTCGACCACAGCGCACACGTGTCTCGCGGAGTGGGATGCTTTTCCTGTCACGGGCGGATCGACAAAATGGAGCAGGTCGCCCAAGTTCACACGCTCAGCATGGGCTGGTGCCTGGAGTGCCACCGCCATCCCGAGCCGCAACTCCGCCCGCAGGAATTCATCACCAAAATGGACTGGATTCCCAACGAAGATCCGGAAGTCTTAGGCGGGAAACTGCGCCGGGAAAACAACATCAATCCATCGACGGATTGCTCGACATGTCACCGTTAGAAAACATTACAAGTCCTCTCTCCCGACCAACCTTCGGTTGGTGCCCGGAGAGGGTTAGGGTGAGGGCGATATGAAGAAAAAGTATATTTTTACGTCGCCTCCTACACAATCCCTCACCCCCGACCCCTCTCCCAAAGGGAGAGGGGAGATGAATTCCTACTGGCGAAGCCTTGGCGAGCTGCGCGATACGCCGGAATTCCAGGCCGCCATAAAGGCTGAATTTCCCGCCGCGCTTGAGGCCGAATTTCCCGCCAAGGACGATCCGGCAGGCATTTCGCGGCGCCGCTGGCTGCAACTCATGGGGGCCTCGGTCGTCCTGGCCGGCGCCGCATCCTGCCGCTGGGAAAAACGCGAACTCTTGCCCTTCGAAAAGCGGCCGGCCAACCGCACGCCGGGAAAGTTCGAACGCTTTGCCACGACCATGGACATGAGCGGCACGGTGCTGGGGCTAATGGTGACCTGTGTCGACGGCCGGCCCATCAAAGTCGAAGGCAATCCAAAACATCCATTCAGCCTGGGAGCGACCAATGCCTACGCCCAGGCGGCAATTCTCGAACTCTACGATCCCGACCGCAGCGGGATCATCGTCAAAAAAACCGGCCAAGGTGATGAAGTCAAATCCTGGGACGAATTCGCCGCTTTCGCCAAGCCGCATTTTGATGAGTTGCGAAAAAACGACGGACAAGGTCTGGCGGTTCTGTCTGAAATCAGCACTTCGCCCACATTAGCCGCGCAGCGAAAACAATTATTGAAGGATTTCCCCAAGGCCGTTTGGGTGGAATACGAACCGGTGTCGCACGAATCCGGCGGCCTGCGCACACATCTTCATTTGGATAAAGCTGAAGTGGTTGTCTCGCTTGATGCCGATCTTTTTGGCAATCATCCCGCGGCGGTAAAGATTGCCCGAGATTTCGCCGCCGGACGCGAGGCAAAAGACGGCAAGATGAGCCGCCTGTATATCGTTGAAAGCTGTTACTCGATCACCGGCGTAATGGCCGATCATCGGCTGCCGATATGCAGCGGGCAGATTGCTACATTTGCGAAAATGCTACACCATGCAATATACGGTTTAAGTAATGGCATGGCGGTCAATATGCACGAGAATGATTTGAAATTCTTCTCTGCCGTGGCCAATGATCTCCTTTTGCACAAAGATAAAAGCGTGGTCGTTGCTGGCGGCGGGCAGCCGGAAGAAGTGCAATCGCTCGTCCGCGAAATCAACCGGATGTTGGGCAACATCGGCAAGACAATCGAGTACACCGAATCGCCGGCTGTCGATCAGCAACGGCAAATCGATGGTTTGAAATCCCTGGTCGCCGATATGAACGGCGGCAAGATCGAGACAATAATAATGCTTGGCGGCAATACGGTTTATAACTGCCCGGCCGAGATCGATTTCGCCGAGGCGCTGAAAAAAGTGCCGACGAGCGTTCATTTGAGCCTGTACCACAACGAAACGTCCCTGCAATGCACGTGGCACTTGCCTCAAGCCCATTTTTTGGAAATCTGGGGCGACGCCATGGCGTACGATGGGGCTTATTGTGTTGTCCAACCCATGATCGAACCATTGCATGGAGGCAAATCTGCCATCGGGGTAATGGCGATGATATTGGGTGAGCCGCCAACGAAAACCGCCCTAGACATGGTGCAGGCGACCGCGAAAGAAAGAATCGGTGCGGATGGTTTTGAGAAGCGATGGCGGGAGGCGGTTCACGACGGTATATTGTCGGGCGGGGCTTTGAAGCAAAAAGAGATCAAAGACTTTTCTAAACGTGATAAAGTCATTCTGAGCGAAGCGAAGAATCTATCGCAGCCAGGCAAGATCCTTCGCTACGCTCAGGATGACGACAATTACGCTCAGGATGACGACAATTTGGAGATTGTTTTTCGGTCCAGCGCCGGGCTGTATGACGGGCGGTTTGCCAATAACGGGTGGTTGCAAGAGATGCCGGATCCGCTGACACGATTGACCTGGGACAACGTGGCTGTTTTTAGCCCCAAGACGGCAGAAAAACTGGGCGTGGAAGACAGCACGCTGGTCAAGCTGAAATTCAAAGGCCGGGGATTAGAGATTCCGGCTTATATCATGCCTGGGCAGGCCGACGGCTCCGTGGCGGTTTCTTTAGGTTACGGGCGCACCGCGGCGGGCCTGGTCGGCGGCTGCGCGGCGGAAGGCGTGCCCCCGGTCGGCGCCGACGCTTACCGCCTGCGGACCAGCGACGCCATGTATTTCGGCAGGGGCTTGAGCGTCGAGCCGACCGGAAAAAAATATCAACTCGCCACCGTGCAAGATCATTTTGCCATCGATCGCGTGGGCCGCAAAGGCCGCGCCCAACGCCTGGGCGAACTGGTCCGCGAGGCAACGCTGGAAGAATACAAAAAGGATCCCGATTTCGCCAAGCACGCGGTGCATCATCCGCCCCTGGAATCGCTGTGGCAGGAACACGAGTTCGAAGGACACCGCTGGGGCATGACTATCGATCTGGCGAAATGCACCGGGTGCGGGGCGTGCGTCGTGGCCTGCGTGGCCGAAAACAACGTGCCCGTGGTCGGGCACGAACGCGTTTTCCGCAACCGCGAAATGCAATGGCTCAGGGTCGATCGTTATTTCCGCGGCGACGTGGACAATCCGCAGATCGTCCTCCAGCCGGTCGCCTGCCATCAATGCGAGATGGCCCCTTGCGAAGCGGTGTGTCCGGTGGCGGCCACGGTCCACAGCAAGGAAGGCCTTAACGACATGGTCTACAACCGCTGCGTGGGCACGCGCTACTGCGCCAACAACTGCCCCTATAAAGTGCGGCGATTCAACTTTTTCAACTATCACAAGCAATACGAAGAAGCGAGAAACGAAATTTTGAAGATGGCCAGCAACCCGCAAGTCACCGTGCGGAGCCGCGGAGTGATGGAAAAGTGCACCTACTGCGTGCAACGGATTCAGGCGGTGAAGATCGAGGCCAAAAACGAGCGGCGGCAGATCCAAGACGGCGAAATCAAAACGGCATGCCAGCAGGTTTGCCCGGCCGGGGCGATTATCTTCGGCGACTTAAGCGACAAACAAAGTACAGTGGCCCAAAGCAAGGCCTGCGATCGATCTTACGAGATGCTCGCCGAATTGGATGTGAAACCACGCACGTCGTATTTGGCACGCATACGCAATCCTAATCCGGAATTAGAAATTTCAGAAAAACAATAATCAAAAACCGTTATTGCAAATTGAAAAATGCAAATTGCAAATTGCAAATTGAACGACATTTATCGGCTGGAATATTAATTTCAATACCATGAGTATTGTAAGGGACGTTTTTGACAACACGACCAACGACCCGACCAAGCGGGCGCCGCTGGTGACTGGCGGGCAGGATTATGCCTCGGTCACCGACATGGTTTGCCGCATACCCGAGGCGAAAACGCCCCGGGCCTGGTTCGTGGCCTTTGCCATAACGTCGACGCTGACCGTATATTTCTTCATTCTCATCGGATACCTGATCGGAACGGGCATCGGCGTGTGGGGAAACAACAGTCCCGTGTTCTGGGCCTTTGATATCACAAATTTCGTATTTTGGATCGGCATCGGGCATGCCGGCACGCTGATTTCGGCCATTTTATTCCTGCTGCGGCAGAAATGGCGGACCAGCATAAACCGCGCGGCCGAAGCCATGACCATCTTCGCCGTGATCTGCGCTTTGATTTTCCCCGGCATCCACATGGGCCGGATTTGGTTCGCCTATTGGATGGCCCCGTATCCAAACCAGATGTCGATCTGGCCCAATTTTCGCAGCCCGCTTTTGTGGGACGTGTTCGCGGTTTCCACGTACTTTATGGTATCCTTTCTGTTCTGGTATTTGGGAATGATTCCGGACATGGCGACTTTCCGCGACCGGGCGACCAACAAGTTGCGATATTTCATCTTCGGCACGCTGGCCTTGGGTTGGCGGGGATCGGCCCGGCAGTGGCACGTGTACGAATGGGCATATTTGTTTCTGGCGGGGCTGGCCACGCCGCTTGTGATCTCCGTGCACTCGGTCGTGAGCACCGACTTTGCCGTGGCCCAATTGCCCGGCTGGCACACCACAATTTTTCCCCCGTACTTCGTTGCCGGGGCCATTTTCAGCGGCTTTGCCATGGTGGTCACGCTCATGGTGCCCGCCCGGGCGTATTTCGGGCTGAAACACCTGGTCACCATCCGCCACCTGGACAACATGAACAAAATCCTCTTGGCCACCGGCTGCATTGTTGCGTATTCCTATGCGATAGAAGTTTTCATGGCCTGGTACAGCGGGAATATTTACGAAGAATTCGCGGTGGCCAACCGGGCGATGGGGCCTTATGCCTGGGCCTTCTGGCTGATGGTATTTTGCAACGTCGTCGTCCCGCAGTTGTTCTGGTTCAAAAAATGGCGGACCACGCCGGGATTGATGCTTATCGTCGCCATTTTGGTGAACGTGGGGATGTGGTTCGAGCGATTCGTGATTATCGTCGCCTCGCTGAATCGCGATTTTCTGCCCTCCAGTTGGTTCATTTATATCCCGACGTGGGTTGATTTATCGATGCTGGCGGGCAGTTTTGCTTTGTTCTTCACATTGTTCCTCTTGTTCTGCCGCTACCTGCCCATGGTGGCTGTGCACGAGGTAAAACAAGTGTTAAATAGAGATTAGGGATTGGAGATTAGAGATCAGAGATTAGAGATTAGGGATTAGAGATTAGGGATTAGGGATTTGTTTAGCCGCGACCGGGCACCATGCTTTGCATGGTCGGGGAGCGGGTACTCCGAAAAAAACGAAAACCACCTTCGATGAACAATTTGCCATCCACTGATGAACCGACATTGCAAATCGCCGGCATTCTGGCCGAGTTCGACTCGGCGGAAGCGCTGAAGGCGGCGGCGCGGCGATTGCGCGACGAGGGTTTCAGCAGGTGGGACAGCCACAGTCCGTTTCCCATTCACGGCATCGACCGGGCGATGGGCGTGCGCACCACCCGGCTGCCTTGGATCGTCCTGGGCGGAGGGATCATCGGAGCGGCCGGGGCACTTCTGATGCAGTGGTGGATGAACGCCATAAATTACCCCATGGTCATCAGCGGAAAACCGTATTTCAGTCTGCCGGCGAATGTGCCCATCGTCTTTGAACTGCTCGTGCTGCTGGGTGCGTTTGCGGCTTTTGGCGGGGCTTTAGTCTTGAATCTGTTGCCGCAGTTTTGGCATTGGACTTTTTCCAGCCGAAGATTCGCCCGGGCAACTACCGACGGCTTTTTCATCTCCATCGACGCCGCCAATGCAAAGTTCGACCTGCCGGCAGTGCGCGGGCTTATGGAATCGCTCCGCGCCAAGACGATCGAAGAGTGTTACGAACCGGCCGAAGGGCAAAAAATTCCCTCGGCCTTTTACTGGACCGTGGCCGTGGTCGGTTTGTTGGCCCTGCTTCCGCCGCTGTTTATCGCCAAATATCGGGCCGAAACAAAATCCCTGCCCCGCATCCATCCCATTCAAGACATGTCCTTCCAGGAAAAATACAAGGCACAGGCAGCCAGTGGTTTGTTTAAAGACGGCCGGGCGATGCGCAAACCGGTTCCCGGCACGGTTTCGGAAGATAACTTGGAGGAAAACGGGCATCTTTATCGCGGGCTGGTCGATGATAAGCCGGCCGAGACCTTCCCCATGCCGGTGAGCATGGAGATGATCGAGCGGGGTCAGCAGCGATTCAGTATTTTTTGCGACACGTGCCACGGCCTGTTGGGCGAAGGTGGCAACACGGGCATCACATCCATCCGGGCGATTAAACGCGAAGATCCCAAATGGGTGCTGCCCCTCTCGCTGCACAAACCCGAGATCGTCACATATCCAGTGGGACAGTATTTTGCCACTATAACAAATGGAGTGCGGACCATGCCCAGTTACGGCGCGCAAATTCCAGTGGATGATCGCTGGGCCATTATTCTCTACATCCGCGCCTTGCAATTGAGCCAGAATGCAACGCTCAAAGACGTGCCCGAAGAACTGAGAGAACAATTGAGATAAGTTTAGCCCGGTCGCTTGCGACCGGAGAAAAACCCGATATCGACGGCCACATCACATAAGCCCACGGGTTGCAACCCGTGGGCTTGGTGAGATGTATTATTCAAGATTAAATAAACAGAAAACTTTTTTTATGCCGCATGACAATTCGGTACATTCGATAAGCGAAATTCCCGCGGACGAAAACATCCGGCTGGGCGGGCTTGGGCGTTGGGCATTTATTGTTTTCGGGCTGTTGGGCGTTATAGGCATCGCCGCCGGCATCACTATGGGATGGGCCCGGCACGACGGGGGAAAATACTTCTTTCACTCATATCTGCTGAACTACTGCTTCGTGCTGAGCATTGCCTTGGGGGCCATGTTTTTCGTGAACATGCAGCACATTACCCGGGCCGGTTGGAGCGTCGTGCTTCACCGACTGGCCGAGTGCCTTGGCGCGAATATGCCCTGTCTGCTGGCACTCTTTCTGCCCATTTTGATTCCGGTTTTGCAAGGCAATGCCGTGCTTTACCCCTGGGCCGATCCGACCGCGGCGACCGGCAGCGAGTTGCTTCGCCACAAGGCCGCTTATCTTGAGCCAACATTCTTTGGATTCCGCGCGGTTGGATACTTTGCGGTCTGGTTGTTCCTCAGCCGGTATTTTCTCACGCATTCCTTGGAGCAAGACCGCACTGCGGATGTCGCCGAAACCCTGCGCATGGAACGCTGGAGCCCGATAGCGATGCTTTTATTTGCCGGCACAGTGACCTTTGCGGCCATCGACTGGCTCATGTCGCTGACGCCCGATTGGTACAGCGCGATCTTTGGGGTATACTTTTTTGCGGGAATAGCCGTGGCTGGGCTGTCGATGTTGATTCTTACTTCATTATGTCTACAGGCCGCCGGGCGGATGGCCCGCGTGATCACGGTGGAGCACTATCACGACCTGGGCAAGCTGCTGCTTACATACGTGGTGTTTTGGGGATATATCGCCTTTTCCCAATATTTGTTGATCTGGTACGGCGACATTCCCGAGGAGACACATTGGTACCTGGTGCGTCAATCGGGTGGGTGGCAATGGATTTCGCTGGTATTTTTAGCGGGCGGCAATTGTTTGATTCCGTTTTGCGGGCTTTTACCCCGATTCGTCAAGCGGCAAAAACTGCTTTTGGGGTTTTGGGCCCTGTGGCTGTTGGTTATGCACTGGATTGATTTTTACTGGATCGTTATGCCAAATCTTGGAAAAGATAAACTGCCCTTTGATATAATGGATATTTGCCTTTTGGCCGGCATGTTAGGCATCTATATAGCAGGCGCGGTCCGAGTGGCGGGCGACAATTCGCTTGTGCCCTTGGCCGATCCGCGTTTGAAGGAATCGCTGAATTTTGTAAATCAATAATTGTGTAAGAAGGAAAAAAGGGAAAGGGGTAAAATGGGAAAATCAATTGTTACAAGAGTTTCCGATAACACATTTTGTCATCCCATACGCATCGAAGGATCTGAAATGTATTATCATTGGTCCGAAAACCGGCTATTTTTGCATACCGAGATTCTTCCCTTGATTCAGATTGACATTTCCCCTTTTCCCTTTTTTGACACCTTAGTCTAGTCGAGTAGGAAATATTTTATGTCCAACTTCAGCGACGATCTGAACACGCCCAAGATTGCCGTGGTGGGGTTTATCGGGGCGATCGTTGTATTCGCCATTATCATACTAATGCAAGTCATGTTTTATTGGGCCCAATCCCAACAGCACCTGGTAAAGGACATCGACCAGCCCTACTTGGAAATTGCCAATCTAACGGCCGATCAACAGGCCAAACTGGCGAAATATCAATGGATAGACGAGAAAAAGAAAATCGTGGCCATTCCAATCAAGAGGGCCATGGAAATTGTAGTGGATGAACTTTCGCATAAACCTCCTCTCTCTTTGGGAGAGGGTAAGGGTGAGGGGAAGAAGGAGAAATCCCATGCCCAATAAATTCCAATCACTGTCCTGGTTAATGCTGTTACTGCTATTTCTAAGCGTTTGGACGGCACAGGTGGAATACGCGCGTGCCCAGGGCGCGAACGTCCTGCCCAAAGATTTAGAAGGAGTCACGATCAAACAAAACATGGACGCCCAAATTCCCCTGGATCTGGAATTTACTGATTCCAGCGGGAAAAAAATCACCCTTGGGCAACTTTTCGACGGCAAACTGCCCGCGATCCTGACGATGAACTACTCCGATTGTCCAATGCTTTGCAGCCTGCAACTAAACGGGCTGATCGATGCCATAAAACCCATGAACTGGAACCTGGGCGAGCAATATCAAATCATCACCGTGAGCATCGATCCTTTGGAATCGCCCGAACGGGCCCAATTGACCAAGCAAAAATACCTGGAACAGTACGGCCGGCTGGGGAGCGGCGCGGGATGGCATTTTCTCACCACTCAAAAGGAAGAGCGGATTCGGAAACTGGCCGATTGCATCGGCTTCGGCTACAAGTACGACCCGGCGAAAAAGCAATTCATGCATCCCGCCTTGTTGACGATTTGCACGCCCAGTGGGCGAGTGTCGCGCTATTACAGCGGCATTAAATACAATCCTCGCGATTTAAGGCTTTCTTTATACGAAGCCGGCGAAGGCAAGGTCGGCTCGGTCACCGACCAGGTGCTGTTGCTCTGTTTCCATTACGATCCCGATTCGGGGAGTTATTCTTGGGCGGCGATCCGCCTTATGCAATTCGGCGGCGCCTTGACCATAATAATCCTTGCCGGCATGTTGACCATATTTTGGGTACGGGAGTGGCGCAAGGCAAAACGCGCACAAGCGGAAGGGACGCCATGATGTGGTTTTCATCCATGCTGTTCGCGTGCCACAGCTTGATGCAAGCAGCGTTTTTGCCTGGATTTCACGGCGCTGCTTCTAGCGAAGCAGTGGCACACTTCCCCCAGTTCGCACACTTCCCCCGGTTCTTTTTAATATGCGAGTCTTTCTGGCTGCCGGAACAGGCCTCTGAGATCGCCCCGGCGGTCGATTGGCTGTTTTATTTCATTTACGCCATATCGCTGTTCTTCTTCGCGCTGATCGTGGGCCTGATGGTGATTTTCGTCGTTCGCTACCGCCGCCGACCGGGAGTTGAAAGCGGACCCTCGCCCGACCACAACACAAAACTCGAACTCACCTGGACGCTTATCCCGTCGGCCATTGTCATATTCATTTTTTACCAGGGTTTTACGGCTTATCTGGACATGCGAACCTCGCCCAGCCTGGCCTACGAAGTCAACGTGATCGCCAAAAAATGGCAGTGGCTTTTCAAATATCCCGACGGGCACGTAGACGAGGTCTTGCACGTGCCACTGGACGAGCCGGTGCGTCTGATAATGACATCGCAGGATGTGATCCACGGCCTGTACATACCCGCCTTCCGCATCAACATGGACGTGGTGCCGGGCCGGTACAATAAAATCTGGTTTCGCGCGGTCGAGCCGGGAACATACCAGTTGTATTGCACGCAATACTGCGGCACCAGCCATTCGGAGATGACTACCAAGGTCGTGGTCCACACGCGGAGCGATTTCCAGAGCTACCTGAAAAAAGAGGCCAATCCGCTGAAAGACCTTCCGCCCGCCAAGGCCGGCGAGTTGCTGTATCAACGCCGCGGCTGCGCCCAGTGTCATTCCATCGACGGCACGGCCGGCACCGGACCGAGCTTCAAGGGCATCTTCGGCAAGACGGCTGAATTCAGCAACGCCAAATCGGTCGAGGTTGACGAAAATTACATCCGCGAATCGATCCTTGATCCGTCGGCCAAGATCGTCAAGGGATACCGCGACCAAATGCCGACCTTCAAAGGCGTGGTAACGGATGAAGAAATCACGGACCTCGCGGAATTTATAAAATCGCTAAAATAAAATCCCATGAAATCCTAACAGATATATTTATTTAGTTTAGCCCCAGAGCTTGCTCCGGGCGAATCAAAGCACAAGGTTTACATAATGTCAGATATCCCCGCAATCGCCGCCGGCGATAGCTATTTTCGGCATCCCCGGGGCGTGCTGTCGTGGCTGTTCACGCTGGATCATAAACGGATCGGCCTGATGTACATGATTTCCATCTTGGCGGCCTTCCTGCTGGGCGGCGTTTTCGCCATTCTTATCCGCATGGAATTGATGTACCCCAATAAAGTCGCTGAAAGCCAGGCCGCGCAGGTAACCCTAGTCCCCAGGGAGATCTTCACTAAAGACGGCTATAACCAGCTATTCACCATCCACGGCACGGTGATGATTTTCTTGTTCCTCATTCCGGGCGTGCCGGCCATATTGGGAAATTTCATGCTGCCCTTGATGCTGGGGGCGAAAGACGTGGCCTTTCCGCGCCTGAATCTGCTCAGCTTTTACCTATGGTGGGGCGGGGCCATATTTTTCCTGATAACGCTACTAAGCGGCGGGCTGGATACGGGCTGGACTTTCTACACGCCTT
>JBEKSO010000001.1:0-40088 GCA_049516935.1 Thermoguttaceae bacterium | reverse complement strand
GGGCAGCGTGGACTGGGTGAGCGGAATGTATATGCTGTCATTGATGTAAGTGTTGTAGGTGCGCGGATCCAATTCAAAGGGCCGCAGGTTTTCCTCGTTCCAAATGGACGATTTGAGATGAAGTTGGAAAATTTCAAAGTCGATCTTTCCGTCCCGCGACAGTTTCTCGTAGTCCACTTGCTTGGGCAGCTCTTCCAAGGTTTTTCGCGCATGCTCGATCCAGGTTTTTCGGGCCTGCGGAGAAAGGTCGTCCAGGAGGTTGTCGAAACGATGATCGCCCAGGCGCGTGGCGTCCAGCGGCCGCAGTTTAAACGTTTCCTCCAGATATTGTTTGAAAAATGCGTTGAGCTTGGCGTCGGCGTCTTGAGCGAAACCCGAAGAAAATCCGGCCGAGACAAAATACAGCGCCGCCATGATGCTTCCCATCAATATGATTCTCATATAATTCAGCCTCGCTATTTTCAATATTGTGTATATACTTTGAATAATTTGATGTAAGTATCGCCCTATGCCGTTGGTGATAGATCTATTATAACCGGTATTTGTCGTATATAATACCTTTACAAAATTGATATTAATTTTAGGCAATAAGTTATTTTTTAATGTATGTAGCAGGCACACTCCGTGTGCCGTCGGCTTATGTATGATTAGATTTTATTAGGGAATACGAGCCTAGAAACGGCACACGGAGTGTGCCTGCTACATTGAGTACCTGCTACATTGAGTGTGGTTATTACATTAAGGGACTTATATTAATTTTTTGATAAAGGCTATCAGATACATGAACGCGACTTATAAGAAATGGATTTTGGGTTTGGCAACGGCGTGTGTTTTGAGTTTGTCGCCGGTTGTTTTGGCACAATCGAGTTTGTTCGACGTCAATCCAGGCGGAAAATTGCCGGCAATGGGCGATGACGCTAAAGACATTGTCAAGCTGAACGCTCGGTTTACCCCGCCCGCCGGAACGGAGCCCGCCATGTTGTTCATCACGGCCGAGATAAAACAGGGCTGGCACATTTACTCGATAACCCAGGAGCCCGGTGGGCCGATCCGAACGAAGATCCAGTTGGCCCAATCGCCGCAATACCGGCTGGCGGGCGAGTTCCAAGCGCAGCCGCCGCCTAAAAAGGAAAAGGATCCCGACGCCTTCGGTGAGCTTAGCATCGAAACTCATTACGGATCTGTGACCTGGTGCGCCCCCTTGGAATTTGCGCAGGGCGTGGACCCGGCCGGGCTGAGGATCGGGGGAAAGGTCAGCTATCAAGCGTGCGATGCCTCGTCTTGTCTCCCGCCCACGGATGTTGCATTTACGGCATTACAAGGAAAAGGCGTTGAAATGCCGGTCGAAAAAATGGCGTTTGGGCTATGGATAAAATTGGGATGGGCTTTTTTAGGGGGCCTGATTCTGAACATTATGCCCTGCGTTTTACCGGTAATCAGTTTGAAGATTTTCTCGTTCTTGCAGCAGGCCGGCGAGCATCGCTCGCGCGTGTTCGTTTTGAACCTTTGGTATTCACTGGGACTGATGGCCGTGTTCATGGTGCTGGCCGCCTTGGCCGCTACCGCCGGATGGGCCTGGGGCGAACAATTCACCTTGCCCTGGTTTAAGGTGCTCATGACCGCCTTGGTATTTGTAATGGCGTTGAGCTTCCTGGGCGTATGGGAAATTCCCATTCCAGGTTTTGTGGGATCGGGCAAGGCCAGTGAAATCCAGGCCCGGGAAGGACCGAGCGGGGCTTTTTTCAAAGGGGCATTTGCCACAATTCTGGCGACGCCCTGCAGCGGACCGTTTTTAGGGCCCGTGTTCGGGTATTTGTTACAAGAACCGCCGTATATGGCTTATTTGATATTCGGCGCGGTGGGGCTGGGCATGGCCTCGCCCTACCTTGTGATCGGGGCTTTTCCCGAACTGATCCGTTTCCTGCCCAAGCCCGGCCGTTGGATGGAAACCGTGCAGCAACTCATGGCATTCTTGCTTTTGGCCACTGTTGTTTATTTATTCAGCACCTTAAACGCAACTTATTTCATTCCGACTCTGGCTTTATTGATTGGTCTGTGGTTCGCTTGTTGGTGGATCGGGCGCACGCCTTTGACCGCGGCCACGCAGACCCGAGTTGCAGCATGGGTGGGCGGAACGTTGGTGGCCGCGCTTGTAGGATGGTTTGCATTCGCGGCCTTTTTTCACCAGCCGAAAATCGCCTGGCAACCTTTTTCGCCCCAAGCCCTGGCCCAGGCAAGGGCCGATGGCAAGACCGTGATGGTCGATTTCTCGGCCGATTGGTGTTTAACCTGCAAAACCAACCTGAAATTGGCCATCGACACCGATACAGTGTATGAACTCATCAAGGCCAATGGCGTGGTTCCCATGCTGGCCGACTGGACCGATCAATCGCCCACCATCAAAAAAGCCTTGAACGATCTGCATTGCAATTCCATTCCTCAGTTGGCCATTTGGCCCGCCAATTCGCAAAGCAGTAATGCGATTGTCCTTTCCGATTTATTGAGCGAAAGCCAGGTGCTTAAAGCCTTGAATGATGCGGGACCGTCGAAATAGGGATTAGATTCTCAGTTAGCCCACGGCGACATTTAGCCCCCGGCGACATTTAGCCCCCGGTTACATTTAGCCCCCGGAGACATTTAGCCCCCGGTGAATACACCGGGGGTTTTGCTTGCGGCTTTATACCGCGCTAAGTAACGGTTGAGAAAAGGCATCGCGAAACCGCAAGCAGTTTTCAAATTTTCTTCCGCATCCAAGATTTATTTATTCATCCCTCATCTCTTATCTCTCATCCTTCATCCTTTTCCCAAACCACTCCTTGCGGCCCCTTTTCCGCTCGCCCGATGGACCAACTTTGGAGTTTAAATCGCTTTAACTGCTGGCGGATACTGTCGGCATAAAACGGCGCGACGACCAATACCAGCCCGATGCCCATGTTGAACACTTGGTCCATTTCGGCCTGATCGACTTCGCCCAGGCGCTTTAGCCAGATAAAGATCGGCGGGACCGGCCAGGCGCCGCGATCGATAACCACTTGGACGTCTTCGGGCACGATGCGGGCGAGGTTCTCGCACAGGCCGCCGCCGGTGATGTGGGCGATTCCGTGCACGATGTTCTTGACCTTATAGTAATTCAGGATTTGCCGAATCGGCCGGGCGTAGAGTATCGTGGGTTCGAGCAAGGCCCGGCCCGCGGTTTGACCAAGTTCCTCCACGTGGTCGTTGACCGACAGACCGGCGATGTCGAAGACGATTTTCCGCGCCAGGCTGTACCCGTTGGAATGCAGGCCCGAGGATGCCACGCCCAGGACCACGTCGTCGGGTTCGATCGCGCGGCCGTCGATGATATTTTTCTTATCGACCACGCCCACGCAAAAACCGGCCAGGTCGTAATCGCCGGGGGCGTACATGTCGGGCAGGATGGCCGTTTCGCCGCCCAACAGAGCGCAATCGCTTTGGATGCAGCCCGCCGTTATGCCTTCGACAAGCTGTTCCAACAGGTCCGGGTCGTCCTTGGGCATGGCCACGTAATCGAGGAAGAACAACGGCTCTGCCCCGCAGCACAGGGCGTCGTTTACGCTCATGGCCACCAGGTCGATGCCCACCGTGTTGTGCTGGCCCATGGCCGCTGCGACTTTCAGCTTGGTTCCCACCCCGTCGGTGCAAGAGACCAACACCGGTTGTTTGTAATTCCGGGAAAAGAGTTTATTCTCGAAATCGAGTTGAAAAAGGCCGGCGAAACCACCCTCCAGCGGTATTACTCTGGGCGTGCAAGTCCGCGACAAAAGCCCAGGCAGCCGGGCCATCGCCTGACGGTAAACATCCAGATCAACTCCGGCATCCTTATATGTAGCTTTGGCCATATTGGTCACTCAGGTTTGTAAGTACGGACGTATTTTAATTTACTACGACCCAATTGGAAGGGCTGAAAGAAACTCGCGGTGTTTGTTGCCTAGGACTTAGCAAAGCAGGGGCCCTAGGCCAGTCGTCGCTTATCGTAGGGAAATTGCCGATTATTCCGGCATTTTCACGGGTAAAGTACACTTTTTGCATCTTCCCATCTGGCTTGATGTTGAATAAAAGCTATATCTTCCAGGGGAATCCCGGTTAAGCGGAGGATTCCCTGAATTCGTTGAGCGCACACCTGGTTGTAAAGGGGCAACAAAGGATGAGCAATGGATGTCACCACCATAGGCGGGCTGATACTCGGATTTCTGATGATGGGCTGCGCCGTGGCCTTCATGGGAATGAGCGGCGATGGGGGCGTGAATTTGGCCGGCTTCATCGACCCGCCCGCGATCATGATGGTCTTGGGCGGGGGCACTGCGGTTATGCTGGTGGGTTTTCCCTTGCACCGCGTGCTTTCCATGTTCCCCGTCGCGAAAAAACTTTTCTTCCGTAAAAAGGAAAATCCATCCGAGTTGATTCAAGGCGTGGTCAAATTGGCGGAAGTCGCCCGCCGCGAGGGACTATTGGCCCTGGAAAACAAGACCAAGGACATTAAAGATCCGTTCGTGGCCTTGGGTATTCGGATGGCCGTCGATGGAATCAAGCCCGAGATCGTCGAGGAAATCATGCGCACGGAAATCGACTCCATGGAAACCCGGCACAACGAAGGGCGGAAAGTGTTGGAGACCATCGGGCGCTGCGGTCCGGCGTTTGGAATGATCGCCACGCTTTTGGGCTTGGTGATGATGCTGGGCAACCTGTCGAACGCGGCGTCGATCGGCCCTTCCATGGCCGTGGCCTTGATCGGAACGCTATATGGGGCCGTGACCGCCAATTTAATTTGTATTCCAATGGCTGAAAAACTTGCCTGCCTCAATCACGAGGAGGTGCTGATAAAAGAGATTGTGCTCCGCGGCGTATTGTCGATCCAGGCCGGCGATAGTCCCCGGGTGGTCGAGCAGAAGCTGATTACATTCTTGCCGCCGAAGATGCGGCCTTTCATGGAAGCAACGGCATAAGGCGATGTCGAAAAAACCCCCACCACCGTCATCCGAAGGCGGAGCGCCCGAATGGATGGTATCCTACGCCGACATGATCACCATTGTGATGGCCTTCTTTGTCGTGCTCTATGCCACCACCAGCGGCGCGGGGAAACACGACAAGGGACATTCCGCCTCCGACAGCAAAACCGAGGTCAAAAAAGAAAATCCCGGCGGTGAAAAGGGCCAGGGCGGCAATCTCGATGAACAAAATGAAAAACTAAAGGAGGTGTTTAGCTCTTTGTGCGATCGGTTCGGACCGAACTGGACGCTGGCCAATTGCTGGATCGGCGGGCCCACCGCCCTCGAGGGCCGGGTGCCGGCCGAACTGAGGGCCAAACCGGGCGACAAACGGGCAAAAACTCTGGGCCGCGGCCAGATTAACGGCGAAAGCAGCGTCACTTTGGTGATAAGCAGGCCGGGCGAATCGACTGTGCCCGGCGGACGAGTCTATTTCAACGAATTTTCGGCCAAACTGGATGACTCGCAAAAAGCGGATCTGAATTTCGTGGCCGAGTCGCTTGCGGGCAAATTGCAAAAAATCGAAATCCGCGGACACACTTCCCGGCAACCGTTGCCCGCGGGCTCGACATTTCTCGACCATCTCGATCTGGCCTACGCCCGATGCCGTGCCGTGCGCGATTATCTCCAGTCGCACGGCATCGACCCGCGGCGCATACGCCTGGGGGTGGCGGCCGAAAATGAGCCTGCCGATACGCTGAGCGCGCCGGCTTATGGCGAAAAGAACTCGCGCGTGGAGATTCGGCTTTTAAACGAATGGCTTAAAAACACGGAAGAAGATCAGGCCGGAATTTCTCCTAAAGCGCCCCCCGTGGCGGCAAAATAAACCTCTTGACAGGAAGCTGAAAAGCTGCAAAGCTCGGCTTTTCAATAGACTGCAAATGCCCCCTAAATACCAATATCGTTGGTGCGACTGTTGTACTCCCGCAGCCGTGCCAGATCATATGGGGACGGCAGTATAACTGTCGCCCCAACAAGGCTTTAACGGTATAACTTTGACCCAAACGAGGTTTTTAACGATGTATTTCAGGACACGCTCAAACTGTTAGGAGCTTAAGCATCATGTTGAGAGCAGGAATTAGTCGATCATTCGCCACGTCGCCGGGGCTGGGAATTGTGATGGTTTGGATATTCGCGGCCGTTTGCGCGCTTGTGTCCGCGGCTGGGTCGGAAAATAAGGAGGATCCCAATACACCAGCGCTGCCGGACGTGCCGAAACTTTCTTCATTTGCCCCGGCCAAGGACCTGGCCGATCAAGTTCGAAATTATATCAAGGAAATCGAAACTACGCTGGCAGACGAACAAGAGTATAAGGATTCGGAAGGCAAGATCGGCAGATGCTCCAACACCCTGGCGGTGATCGCCCTTTGTCTGGGCATGCACGATGAAGACAACCAGTACAAGGCCCGCGCGCCGGCATTAATTAAGGCCGCCCGGGAACTTGCCGCTGCCGCCGATTATCAATCGGCGAAAAAGGCGTTCGACGCAGTTAAGGCGGCCGCCGAGGGCAAGCTTCCGGCCCAGGGCGATTTAAAGTGGGAAAAGGTGGCCTCCTTGCCCGATCTGATGAAGCAAGTTCCCAATATCAACACTAAGTTGAAACGAAACATCAAGGGCTCGAAATTCAAAACCAAGGCCAAGGAGACCGCGGGCTATACGGCCGCCATTGCCGCCATTGCCCAGGGTTCGATGGCCGACGCCGGCGCGGCAAAAAATCCGCAACAGATAAACCAGTGGTACGGGTTTTCCGCCGAGATGCGCGATGCAGCCGGGGCGGCTAATGCCGCCATCCACGCCGGCAACGAACCTGACGCGACCGAAGCCATGCAAAAACTCACTAAAAGCTGCACCGACTGCCATACCGTTTTCCATCCCGAGGGAATACTCACCGAAGAATCGGAAACTGAAAAATAATGTAATCGTTCACGGATATCCTGCGCCTATGTAGCAGGCACACTCCGTGTGCCGTCCGTTTGAAACTGTACACTCCCCGTGCCGTCCGTATGAAGTTCATCGGTAAGAAAACATCACAAACGGCACACGGAGTGTGCCTACTACATTGAATGTCGTAAAAGGTCGCAAATTATCAATTTAATTCGGAGATCGGCGATCATGACTAAACTGACACATAATCCCAAGCTGCAAAAATTGGTCGGCGGCGGGTTTTTGGAGCGTTTTTTTCTAAATACAATTTCTCGGGTGCAAATATTTTTTTTAGGACAGCACAAGGAACCCGAGGCGGTGCGACTGGTCAAGCAAGTCCGCCGCGAACGCCAATCGCTGCAAACCGCTTACGAGGCATTCACTGTCTATTCTTTCGCTAAAGCCTACAGCGGCCTGCCCGGCGCCATGGCCGAGGTCGGCGTGTTTCAGGGCGCTTCGGCCAAACTGCTTTGCGAGGCCAAGGGCGAGGTTGAGTTGCACTTGTTCGACACCTTCGGCGGACTGCCGCAAAGCAGTTCGGCCGACAAGGGCGTGCATCGTGAAAAACAGTATCTCTGCTCGCTCGAATCGGTGCAGGAATTATTAAAGAGTTACAAGAATGTCTATTTCTACCCCGGGCTTTTCCCGGATTCGGCCAAGACGCTGCCCGAGCGGCGGTTTTCCTTCGTGCACCTCGACGTGGATTTATATGAAAGCACCCTGGCCGGCCTGGAATATTTTTACCCGCGGCTTATTACAGGCGGGGTCATATTATCGCACGATTACTCGATCCTGGCCGGTGTGCGCAAGGCATTCGATGACTTTTTGCGCGACAAACCCGAACGCCCTGTGCAGTTTCCTTCCACGCAATGCGCGTTGATCAAATTGGCTTAGCGCCTTCTCTAGCCCCCGATGTGTTCACCGAGGCTATTGAGTCTCAGATAATGAATGTCTTTAAGCCCACGGATTGCAACCCGTGGGCTTGGCTTTATTTACCTACTACACCACGACATTGTTTTCCTGACTCTCAATAAAACGAAAAACCACGCTCTCCCTGCAAAAGCATGTTCGCCGGGGCTAACTGCCCAAAACCACGCAAAGCCATAAAAATCGTTAAATTTTACAGCATCTGCGGCTCATGCCGATAACAAGGGATATGGAAGGCTCTTTTTAGGCCGTGCGGCCCAACGGCCGAAAAATAGGTGAATGAATATAGGGGTAGACTAGTTTCTTGCCGTTTCATCTTGCCCAAACAACGTAACCTATAGTTTCAACAGGTTTAGCATGTCGCTTGACGTAAACCAATGGTATGCCTGCCAAGTAGGGATGGTTCCAGGATATAGCACCGGGCTCAAAACAATGTTCGAACGTCCCGCGGTATTGAAATTTGCCCACCCACTTCCTTACGGTGCGATTGTACACGACGGAGGGGTGCAATTCGTGGTTTTCTCCCGCCGCGCCACGGCCATGCGCGTGCTTTTATACGACCATGTTTCAGACCGCGAGCCCAGGCAAAGCATCGATTTCGATAAAGATTTGAATCGCTGGGGCGATATCTGGAGTATCTTTGTTCCGGGCGTGGGCCCGGGTCAGCTTTATCATTATCAGGCCGACGGTCCCAATGAACCGGATAAAGGAAATCGCTTCGATCCCAAGGCCCGCCTGATCGATCCTTATGCCAAGGCCCTGGCCGGGGAATTTTTGCCGGCCGACGACGGCCTGATCCGCCCGCCCAAGTGCGTGGTCGTGAGCGACGAGTTCGATTGGCAGGGCGACAGGCACTTGCGCCGCTCCTTGCCCGAAACGATCATTTATGAAATGCACGTGCGCGGTTTCACCCACTCGCGTTCCAGCGGAGTTGCTCATCCCGGGACATATCTGGGCATAATCGAAAAGATCCCTTACCTGCAATCGCTGGGCGTGACGGCCGTGGAACTTATGCCGGTGCACGAGTTTTCATCCGACATCGATTGCTTCGGTCACAAGCAGGAGCGCCCGAATTATTGGGGATACGATCCGCTGGCGTTCTTTGCCCCGCACCGGGGTTACGCCACGGGGGCGGAGCCGGGCAGCCAGGTGCTGGAATTCAAGGAGATGGTCCGGGCATTGCACCAGGCAGGCATCGAGGTGATCCTCGACGTGGTATTCAACCATACGGCGGAAGGCAATGAATACGGGCCCACGCTGAGTTTCAAGGGCTTGGAAAATCGCGTTTATTACATGTTGGAAAACGGCGGGGGCACTTATCGCAATTATTCCGGTTGCGGCAACACGCTCAACGGCAACCACCCCATAGTCCGCGAACTGATCTTCCTTTGCCTGCGCTATTGGGTTCACAACTGCCACGTCGACGGCTTCCGCTTCGATCTGGCTTCGATCTTGAGCCGCGACCGCAACGGCGAACTGATACCCAATCCGCCGGTGGTGGAATCGATCGGCGAAGATCCGCTTTTGGCCGACACGAAAATCATCGCCGAGGCCTGGGACGCCTCGGGCGCCTACCAGGTGGGCACCTTCGGCAGCATGCGCTGGGCCGAATGGAACGGCCGCTATCGCGACGACGTGCGGCGTTTTTGGCGCGGCGAAGCAAACATGGTCGGTAATCTGGCCACGCGCCTGGCCGGATCCAGCGATCTTTACCAATCCAGCGGGCGAAAACCGTATCATAGCATAAATTTCATTACCTCCCACGACGGCTTTACCCTAAACGACCTGGCCAGCTACAACGAAAAACACAACGAAGCCAACGGCGAAGGCAACCGCGACGGCGAAGCCAACAACTATAGTTACAACTACGGCGTCGAAGGCCCGACCCGTCGCGCCGCTGTCGAGCATCTCCGCAATCGGCAAATTAAAAACATGCTGGCCACGCTCATGCTCAGCCAAGGCGTGCCCATGATCCTTTCGGGCGACGAGTGCCGGCGAACCCAGGATGGAAACAACAACGCATATTGCCAGGACAACGCCATTTCCTGGTTCAATTGGTCGCTGGTGGAAAAAAATCAGACCCTATGGCGGTTCTGCCGGGCCCTGATCGCCTTCCGCCGCACGGAACCGAGCGTGCGGCGAACGAATTTCTTGTACGGCGAGCCTCCACTTCCCAGCGGGTTTCCCGACGTCACCTGGTTCACCGCCGCCGGTGAAACTGTCGATTGGACGGGCGAGGAAAATTCTTTGGTTTGCCTGCTGGCCGCGGCGCCAAGGGAAGAACTGCTTGCGCCGGAGAATCACCACCTGTTGATGATGTTCAATGCCGGAATCGGTCCGCAAGAGTTTATTATTCCCAACGCCGTGGGCCGCATTGCCTGGCGGAAGTTCATCGACACCGCGGCCGATAGCCCCGGTGACATATATCCTTCTTTGGACGGCCCGCCGCCTCCGGCCGACGGCCGAGTGCCGATCGAAGGGCACTCGATGATCGTTTTCATCGCTCCCGATGAAACAATCATATATTGAAGAGTAATGAGTTGGCAGGTTGATTCACCTAAAACTTAGCGCCCATTTATGGGCGTTGCCCGCCGCAGGCGATCTTAGACACGACGTTCACGCCGGGATAGATTTGCACACCAATCATCTAGCCTTCGGTGAATACATTTATCGAATGTCATGCAATAACTGTCGTGTTCAACATTTGGCCCGGGAACTTGTTCCCGGTGTGGTGATAAAGATTTGATCGCGTTCTGTGCGCATTTTATTTAGCCCCCTGTGAATACATCGGGGGTCTTGGTTGCGGTCGTATATCACGCTAGGGCACATAATTATTTTGGCGTAACTGGTAAAGTCATGGCACGGGCATCTTGCCCGTGTTTTTCCCGATTTTTCAGCATCTGAAAAATACTTCCGACCTCTTATTTCCCCATCTTCCTTATTTCCCTTATTTCCTTGGCGGAATTTTCCGAAAAAATAAACTTTAACGCCTGATTCAGCCGAAAGTGTGTAATAACCCCCCTAGAAGAATGCTTGTCTATTGGTCTCGTCAGATTTCTCAAATGGAGCGTACCATGCTGCTGATCCGGATCGTACGCGTGCTCGCTGCAATCAGCGTCGTGTTTACCGTTGGGACAAGCTTGGGGCAGCAGCCCGTTGACCCGGTTCCCGGAGACGCCACAGAGCAGCGATTAATGCAAATGCAACAGGAGATTGACTCATTGCACTGTCGCCTGGATTGCCAAGCGACCGGCGGCGAGTGCCTCTCCGATATGTGCGAGTGTCCCTATGACAGTGGATGGTACGGCGGCGCTGCCCTTGTATTCGCCAAGCCGTTTTACAAAGAGTCCTTCCAAGCGACTTCGCTGTCGCTGCTGACCGGACAAATGGACCTTATGGGTTTCAATTTCGACTTCGACGCCACGCCGCGGGCTTGGCTGGGCTACACCCGCGCCGACGGGCTCGGCGTACGCGCTACCTTCTGGCAGTTCGACCACTCCGCCCGACCAGGTGTCTTCGTGGCTGACGGAACCACATTGTACACGGCGCAAGCGATGACGGTTATCTTTCCTGCTTCCATCGTCGCTGCGGCGCCTGGCGACACCCTGTCAATTGCCAACGGACTGAATGTGCAGACCCTGGACTTGGAGGGAACGCAAAACCTGCGTTTGGGAAGCTTCCTCATGAAGGGAAGTGGAGGATTGCGTTATATGTCGCTGGTTCAAGACTCCTCGGCCTACGTGACTAACGGTGGAATAACCACTCAGCAACTGTACTGGTCGCGAACATACCGCGGCATTGGTCCGACAGTTGGATTTGATCTGCGGCGACCTTTGGGATCTTGGGGACTGGAATTCGTGGGCGCTGGGCGCGGAGCATTGTTGTACGGCGAGAAGAACCTCAGCCGTCAGGTCAGCCCGCCTTCTCCTCCCAATCCGCCTTCGGTGGAGCTAAGAAATGCCGACGACGTGGTTGGCGGCGGCGAATTGGAGATCGGCGCACAATGGGTCCGACAGATCGCCCGGGGCGGCCAACTTTACGTCCGTGCCACGTATGAAGGTCAGCTTTGGTCCGATGCAGGCGCTCCGACTCTCACCTTCCTGGGCTTCGAAGGTTTTGGCTTGACATTTGGACTAACGCGATAACGAGCGGTTTTTCTCGCTCAAAGAATGCAGGGGATTAGTGAGCATCTCGTTTGAGTGTATCGGGTGCCATGGCCGCGCTTGCGTGGCCATGCTGCGTAATTCTCGGGAAAACATGCACACGACGAGCGTGGGCATGGCACCCAACACACTACACTTATCTGAGTGATGAAAACGCCTCGACATTTCCTTCTTTGTCAGTCCCGTTCAGAGTCCGTCTGCCTTTTCGGGACTCCTGCTCTTGCCTGTTGCAAATCGTACGCCGGTCAAGGATAATTAGAAATCCCCCTGCTTTTTACAGACCGTAGTGTGCGTATTTGCACGCACGCGATTTCACAGGAAAATAACATTCTTGTGCGCAATCATGCACCTATTTGATTTTCCATAACGGCAACTATGTTCACAACATATTATTACCAACCATGACTGCAAAACCTTCGATACCGCGAAGAACATTTCTTAAAACCACGGCCGTTGCGGGCGGGATGCTTGCCATCGGCGATTTTTCTCCATTATGGGCCGGGGAGAATTTGGAAAAATCGCCGAGCTGGATCGACCGTCCCAATCGCTGGGCGCAGTTGACGCTGGTCGAAGACGACCCCGGAAAATTCGATCCGGATTTGTGGCTGGATTACTTCCGCCGCACGCGATCCGATGCGGTCTGCCTGAGCGCGGGCGGTTGCGTGGCCTACTATCCCACGAAGATTCCCTTTCATCACCGCAGTCAGTGGCTGGGCGAAAGCGACGTATTCGGCGATCTTGTGGCCGGATGCCGCAAGCTTGGCATGGTGGTCATTGCCCGCACCGACCCGCACGCCACATACGACGATGCCTGTCAGGCTCATCCCGAATGGATCGCGGTGGGGGCCGACGGCAAAAAACGGCGGCATTGGGCCTCGCCCGAGATGTGGGTAACCTGCGCCCTGGGACCATACAACTTCGAGTTCATGACTGAAGTCAAAAAAGAAATCATGTCCCGGTATAAGGTAGACGGAATCTTCATCAATCGCTGGGACGGTTCGGGCACATGCTACTGCGACAATTGCCGGCAGCTTTTCAAGGCTGCCACCGGTCGCGACCTCCAGAGCGCCGCCGACGCGCGGGATCCGGCACACCGCGATTACTTATTCTGGCGACAGAAACGGCTCTTCGAATTATGGCGGTTGTGGGATGCCGAGGTCCGGAAAATAAATCCCGACTCGTGCGTCATTCCCAACACGGGCGGAGGGGCAACCAGCTCGCTCGATATGAAAGCCATTGGGGAGTTGGCCCCCATACTGATCGCCGACCGCCAAGCCAGACGCGGCCTGGCCCCGCCGTGGCTCAACGGAAAGACCGGCAAAGAGTACAGATCGGCGATGGGCACAAAACCCATTGTGAGCATCTTCAGCGTGGGGTTGGAAGAGCCGTACCGCTGGAAAGACTCGGTCCAAACCGAGGCCGAGATCCGAATCTGGGTCGCCGAGGCGATTGCCAACGGCATGCAACCGTGGTTCACCAAGTTTTCGGGCGTGATTCACGACCCGCGCTGGTTGAAAGTCGTCGCCGACATTTATGATCACCACCACCGCACGGAAAAGTATCTGCGCCGGCAAACGCCCATTGCCCGCGTGGGCATGGTCTATTCGCAGCAGACAGGCTGGTTTTACGGGGGAAACCAGGCGCGGGAAAAAGTCGAGGATCACACATTGGGCTGGTACCAGGCGCTTATAGAAGCCCGCATACCGTTCGAGATGGTCCACGACCAATTGCTCGACGCGGACCACGTAAATCGGTTCAAGACGCTAATCCTTCCCAACATCGCCGCCCTATCCGATGCCCAGTGCGAGGAACTGCGGGGCTATGTCGGGCGCGGGGGCAGCCT
Source organism: Thermoguttaceae bacterium (assembly GCA_049516935.1). Taxonomy (GTDB): domain Bacteria; phylum Planctomycetota; class Planctomycetia; order Pirellulales; family Thermoguttaceae; genus JBEKIK01. Next base: position 26,226 of record JBEKSO010000001.1, on the reverse strand, counting down.
TGTGGCCACATACGAGACTTCGCTCTATGACGAGCGTGGCAAGAAGCGTAAGGACTTCGGCCTGGCCGACGTGTTTGGCGTGTCTTTCAAAGATCTCGGCGAAAACCCGATGCACAACTCCTATCTGCGATTGGAAACCGATCCGGCCACGGGCAAGCGTCAACCGCTGCTGGCGGGTCTTGAAGACGCCCCGCGGATCATCAACGGAACGCAGCGATTGGAGGTCGAGGCCCGGCGGCCTTTTCCGCACCCGCCGCTTACGCTGATTCCATCTTACCCCGATCTGCCCATGGAAAAGGTTTATCCCCGGGTTGCCCAAACGGACATAGCCGAAGTGTATCTGCGCGAGTCAGGTCAAAGCCGTGTGGTCTATTTCCCCTGGGACATCGATCGGACTTTCTGGGAGGTGCTTTGCGCGGACCACGGCAAACTGCTGCAAAACGCGATCACCTGGGCGACAAACGAGGACCCGCCGGTCCGCGTCACCGGTCCGGGCGTGCTCGACGTGACCGTTTGGCGACAACAAACATCGCTGACCGTGCACCTTGTCAATCTAACCAATCCGATGATGATGAAAGGCCCCTTTCGGGAACTGATCCCGGTCGCCGAACAGAAGATATCCGTACGCCTGCCGGACGGCGCCCGCGCCAAGGGTGTGCAACTGCTGGCGGCCGAAAAGTCGTTGCCGGTCGAGCAAGAAGGCGCGTATCTGACCGCCACGGTACCTTCGATCCTGGATCATGAGATCGTCGCGATCGACCTTTATTGAGTCTCTGATAATGAATGTCGCATGTGGAGCAGGTTGCCAAACCTGCTTTTTGGGCAGATTGGCAATCTGCCCTACGACATTAAAATCTTGAGACTCAATAAAGCCGCCGATGCACAAGGTAAAGGATAAAATGTATAAAGCAGAAAGGGTTCTATCTCTGGCGTCTCCACCAGATCAAACCGGCAATCGCACCGCACACGAGCAAGGTAATGTTACCGGGCTCAGGAACCTCTGCTACGCGGAACCCCGTGTTGTCGCCCCCGCCAAACCATGAGTGATGGTCGGCTCTAAACCACGGGGCCGGATCCCACCACCCCCCACCGCACACCCCACGCGACGAATACTCGGGAAAGACCGTTTCGTTCCACTCCCATACATTCCCGCCCTGGTCTAACGTACCGTAGGCGCTCAATGAGTTGGCAAACGAGCCGACTTCGGTGGTGTACGGTGGGCCGCTACTACGCGTATCTGCGTTATAATTTGCATTGTTGGTGCCCGACGAGGGATACTCGTTGCTCGGGCAATCGTCGCTCTTCGTGGGCCAGAGCCAGTAGCCGCCGACTCCAGGACCGCCTTTGTTCGGGTCGTAATACGCCGCCTTGTACCATTCGTCCTCGGTAGGGATAAACCAGGTAGCGCCTGGTTTGCGCGTAATCGCCAACCAGTCGGTAACGTTGAGGTAATATGAACCATCTTCGGTAGTCGAGAAATCTTCGACGCCCGTAGTAGGTTGGCCGTTGGCCATCCAGTTGCAGAACCGTGCCGCATCGCCCCAAGAGATACAATTCGCCGGTTGGTTCGGCAAGGCCGCCGTGTAAACGCTGCCACTTTTGGTAATTTGTCCGCCAGCTCTGGTGGTTGCCATGTAGCTATTGTAAAGGCCGTATGGGTCCGAATTTCCCGCCACGGCGTTGAGAAACTCCGTATATTGCCCGGCGGAAATTTCGCACTTGCCGATTTTGTAGGCGTAGCCCACCGAGCCATCGTAAGTGATGCTATCGCTGGGACTTGGTGGCACCATTATGAGATTATTGGGTGCATTGCCCGGATCGCCCACGGGCACCATTTCCAGGCTAGTTAAACCCGGTCCCATGTTGAATACGTTAGCCGAGACCATACCGGCTGTCAAAACTATCGCCGCCGCCAAAACCATCTGATTCAATTTGTGACACATGATTAGTTCTCCTTGCTTCAAGTGAAAAATGTTGGAACACGCAATACCTATGATCAACGCAAACCGCCGACATCGACGCGCAGCGCATCACGCGGCGGATCACGAAAAAATGGAAAACACCCAGCATAAGAACTGCCCGCCGGGAAGCCGATGGCTTACACGGCAAGCAACACGGCTAGGTATGTGGACGCTGCCTCGTTACCAGGGTCACGGATTGCCGAAGACCACAACCGTATCCCCGCGAAAGGAAACGCACTGTTTCGGCGGCCCCATCGCCTGATGTCCACTAATTTATCATGCCGTTATGGTCTTTGAAAGGGGGTGAATGGCACCCGCAACGGGGAATATTGGCGTATGCGCCCCCCCACCATAAGAAGATCGTCCGCCGCGAGTGCGAGAGCGGCGCGGGTGAATAACCACTGCTAAATCTTTAAAACTGACACAGTGGAAACGCTCGGCACGGGATCGTGAGATTGCGGGCAATAGCAAATTCCGCGTGCTTGCGGAAATAATTGAATCTTGACTTTGAAAGTCCTTATTGCTCTACTAATCGCTTGCGGCTGTGACTACTAAAACGGCCTAATAGCAGTGACTGCAAACACTTACAAGGATTTTTTAATGCCGCCGATCAAAGTCAATTCGGTGCTGGAACTGGTTGGAAACACCCCGCTCGTGCGTATTAACCGCATGAATCCGGTGGCCGACGTCGAGGTTTTGGTCAAACTCGAATTAATGAATCCGGGGGGGTCGGTAAAGGACCGCATCGGCCTAAGGATGATCGAGCAAGCCGAGGCCACCGGCGAGCTGGTTCCCGGCAAGATCGTGTTGGAGGCCAGCTCCGGCAACACGGCCATCGGACTGGCCATGGTCTGCGCGGTCAAGGGCTATCAACTCCTGGTCACGATGAGCGAGTCGGCAAGCGAGGAACGCAAGCGGATTCTCAAGGCCTACGGTGCGCAGATCCTGCTGACGCCCGGCTATCGGGGCACCGACGGGGCCATCGAAGAGGCCTATCGCCTGGCCCGCGAAGAACCGGGAAAGTATGTCCTGGTCGATCAGTTCAACAACGAGGCCAACTGGCAAGCACATTACTACGGCACCGGCAGGGAAATCTGGGAGGCCACCGGGGGCAAGGTCGACGTCGTGGTTATTACCATGGGCACCACGGGGACGCTGATGGGCATCACCCGGGCATTGCGCGAACTAAATCCGGCCATCCGCGTGGTCGGCGTCGAGCCCTTCAAAGGGCATAAAATCCAGGGCCTCAAGAACATGAAGGAAAGCTACGCACCCGGGATCTTCAAGCCGGAAGAACTTCATGCAATCGTCCACGTGGACGATGATCCGGCGTATGAGGCCGCCAGACGCCTGGCAAGAGAAGAGGGAATCTTTGTGGGAATGAGCGCCGGGGCGGCCATGAAGGTGGCCCTGGACGAAGCTCGGACGCTGGGCAAAGGCACGGTTGTCGCCCTGTTGCCGGACGGGGGCGAACGCTACCTTTCCACTTCTTTGTTCGTCTCCGATACGGTGCCGGAACCCTTGCGATTCTACAACACCCTGCCCGGCCGGGTAGAACAGTTGGAGCCCGTATCGCCCGGCAAGGTGACGATCTATTCCTGCGGGCCAAGCCTGGACGGACCTCCCGACTTGGGCCTTTGCCGTCGGGTGGTCTTTTCCGACGTGCTTAGGCGCTATCTCGAGTATCGCGGCTATCAAGTCAAGCATGCCATGAACCTGGGCGACATCGACGACCGCACCGTGCGCGAGTGCCTCAAGTCAGGAGAGAACCTGCAAAAATTCACGGCCCGCTGGGAAAAGGTTTTTTTTGAAAGCCTGGATATCCTCCGCGCCAAGCGAGCGCACCACTATCCCAAGGCCAGCCAGCACGTCAACGACATGGTCGAACAGACCCGCAGTCTTTTGGAAAAAGGGCTGGCCTACGAAAAGCTGCGCTCGGTCTACTTCAGGATCAACAGTTTTCCCGATTATGGAAGGCTGTCCGGGATCGAGCCGAAGCGGATGCGGCGCGATTCATCGACCACCTACGACTACTACGAAAAGGACAATCCGGGCGATTTCGCGCTCTTCAAGCGTCCCACGCTGGCCGAGCTCAAGGCCGGCATATTCTGGCCCACTCCCTGGGGCAACGCTAGGCCGGGCTGGCACGTGGAGTGCGCTTGCATGGCCGTGGGTTGCCTGGGCCAGCCATTTGACATCCACACGGCCAGCACCGACCTCACCTTCCCGCACGGCGACAACGAGATCGCCATTGCCTGCGGCCTGCAGGACAAACCGTTGGCTAAGCTTTGGATGCACTGCGAAGTGGTCATGGCCGACGGTAAAAAAGTAAGCCGCGCCGCCGGCAACGATCTCACCCTCGAGCAACTCCTGGAACAGGGTTTTGACGGACCGACGGTCCGCTACTGGCTGCTGGCCACGCATTATCGCACGGTGCTGAACTACTCAGTGGGAGAGCTAAAGCGGGCCGCGAATTGCGTGTCGCGCCTGAACGAGTTTGCCGCCCGCCTGGGGCAATACACCACGGGCCGGCACAGCCCCGAGTTGGATCAAGCCCTGTTCGCCACCCGCGCAGGCTGGCAAAACGCCTTGGACAACGATCTGAACCTACCCAAGGCTATAGGCAGGCTCTTTGCTTTTATTCGTCACGTCAACCGACTGCTGGGCGGCGGAGAATTGGACGGCGATCAGGCCCGAGGGGTCCTTGACTTCATGCGCCAGGCCAACAAAGTCCTGGATGTCATCGACATCCGGAGCGAACAGCCCGACGAGCAGGTGGCAAGCCTTGTCGAAGCCCGCGACGACGCCCGCCGAACGAAAGATTTTAAAAAGGCCGACTCCCTCCGAGAAAAACTCCAGACGATGGGCATCCACCTTACAGACGCCCCCTCGGGCACAACCTGGAAACGGAAATGATTGCGGCCGCGAAGCCTGTCGCATGACGGACAAATTTATTCCAACTTTTTTTCCATCCCTTGCAAGCCGATTCCACCTTAGATTCCCCGAGCGCGGCCGGGCGTAAATTAGACCAATAAACTTGCCGATGGTTCTTCCAGCCAGGAGTCGTGATTGTCCCATGATTAAGAAAGGTTTTGGTTTTTTGATACTGTTCGCTCTGCCCTTTGCCGCCGTCGGCGTGGGATTCGGAGCGTGGATGGGCTGGACGGTCATCGCCCATTTGAAAATGCGGGGCTGGGAAGAAGTGCCGGCCAAAATCGTCCGCGCAGACCTTAAAGTCAACAAAGGAAAAACCGCCACCTATGAAGTGTCGGCCCAGTACACGTACCAGTACGGTAACAAGAAATACACGGGAACGCGGGTTAGCTTTTACGGCTCGGACAATATCGGCTCATTCCATCAGGACGTGTATCGCAAACTGAGCGAATGCCGGAAATCTGGCAAACCCTTCCACTGTTACGTCGATCCACAGCGGCCCGATGAAGCCATCTTGTTCCGCGATCTGCGCTGGGAAATGCTCGGCTTCCAGTCGATATTCGTACTTATATTCGGCGGGGCGGGCTTTGGCATACTGACCGCCTGCCTGCTGGGCCGGCGCAAGGCCCGGGTCGAAGCGGCGCTCGCGGCCGCTCATCCCGATGAACCCTGGCTTTGGAAACAAGATTGGGCCGAAGGCAAGGTCGTCTCATCAAACCACACGGCCATGATGTTCTCGCTGGCCTTTGCCGCACTTTGGAACGTGATCTCCGCTCCGCTGTTGTTCGTGCTTCCGGGCGAAGTGCTCGGTAAAGGCAATTGGCTGGCACTCATCGGAGTAATATTTCCCATAGTGGGGCTGGGCCTCATAGTATGGGCGACATACTCGGTGCTGCGGTGGCGCAAGTTCGGTCAATCAGTGTTCCAGATGGCATCCGTACCCGGCGTGATCGGCGGGCAAATTGCCGGCGTGGTCCGCACCTCCGCCAAGGTTCTGCCCGAAGACGGCTTTCGGATCACGTTAAACTGCATCAATAGGGTGACCACCGGCAGCGGCAAGAGCCGCAGCACATCGGAACATGTCCTTTGGCAGGACGACCAGGTCGTGGGCCGCGATTTGTTGCAAAACGATCCCGACCATACGGCTATCCCCGTTCTATTCGCCATCCCTTACGAGTGCCGTCCGACCGACGAGACGGCGCCGGATAATCAGATCATCTGGCGTCTGGCGGCTAAAGCGAAGGTGCCGGGAGTCGATTACAGCGCCGCCTTCGACGTGCCCGTGTTTAAAACCGCGGAAAGCAATGCCAACTTCGTTGCCGATTCCAGCGTGATGGCCGAGTATGCCCTCCCGCCGAATCCCGAGCGCGACCTTCACGATGCGGGCGTCTACCGGCAGCCGTCGCCAAGCGGCGAGGGCTTCAAATTCACCTTCCCCATGGGCCGGAATCCGGGTAGTGCGCTGGCGCTTTCGGCGTTCTGGCTCTTGTTGTCCGGCATGGTCGTGGTATTGATTTACTTGCAGGCGCCACTCTTCTTTCCCATCGTTTTCGGCCTGTTCGACGTGCTGCTTTTATTATTTGTGGCTGACATGTGGTTCTATAAAAGTGCCGTGGACGTATCGCCGCAAGGCCTGTCGGTCACCGGCGGACTTTTCGGACTGGGCAAAACTCACTGGGTCGATGCTTCCGACGTCGCCAAAATCGAACCTGTCCAAGGGATGCAATCGGGCCAGACCGCTTACTACAATATCGTCGTCGCCTACGGCGCCGGGAAACAAATCACGATCGGCAAAAGAACGGCATCCCATCGCCTTGCCACGGCCGTGATCGGCCAGATCGAACAAGCGATGCACAAGCAGTAGATGCCGCGTGCTCGCTTTTAGAAGTACGCCGAAATCGTAGCGACAAGTGTGCCAAATGTTCTGACAGATTAAAAAACCAGAAGTTCGGATAAGTTTTTTCCTGAGCTTATTGGATAAAAAACCACTCTTGCGCCGAAGCGTAAGAGTGGTTGAGATAGATTAAAACAGGTGTAGAAATGTATTGGGGTGACGGTTTAACCGTCACCCCAATTATGTTGTCATGCTCTTACCGGCGGCGCCAGTAAATTCCCAGTCCCATGGCTGCCAGCATGAGCATAGCCCAGGTGGCCGGTTCTGGAACCGGCGATATCGGGCCCAAACCCGCAGACGGGCCGCCCGGGATCGCATTAATGGTCAACGTGGCGCCCGCGCCGATGGTCAAGGTGCCCGTTTTGACGGAATCGGCCGTTACAGAGGTTGCGGCGCCGTTGCCTATGCCAAGCGTGCCGCTGCCTGAGACGGCGTGCAAGGCAACAGTCGCGCCAGGGGCGCTATTGATCTGGAGCGTACCCGAGTTGATGGTTGTATTGCCGCTGTAGCTGACAGTCGAGCTGGTAATAAACACGGTGCCGGGCCCGGGACAGGTCAGGCTGCCCGTTCCGATGATATTGCCTTGAATGGTCATTATCGCGCTGGAATTCGCGCCGGTACCCGAGGCATAGTCGGCGCGCACGCCGCCGGCGTTGAATTGGCCGCCGGTGCTGCCGATGGTGACCGTTCCGGTTACCGTATTCGAGGTGCTGGTATCGGAGCCGTTTTGCAGGGAGTAGATCTGGCCGTTATTTTGAAGCGAGACGTTCTTGGACAACGGCACGGTTAGGTTTCGGAACTGCAACATTGAGCCGCCGGCGGGCTGGCCAAGGGCACTGCCGTCGACCGTGATGGCGCCCGAATTGCCCAAAGAGGTTGTGCCTTCCAGCGATAACACGCCTTTGTTGACGAAGACGTCGCCCAACGCGGTGTCGGCCGTGACATTGATCAACATGATCTGATTGTTGCCGACTTTGGTAAGGGTGTAAGCATGTCCGTTTGTGCTCAGGACCGGCGTTACTCCGGATTGAGCGCGCAACGACCAGCGACCGACATATTGACTTCCGGGCAGACCGCTATTGTAAATGGTGTCCGTGGTGGAAGTGCCGCCGATAGTCGTATTGCCGATTAGTGTGACGTTGCTCACGTCGTATTGCGTAGCGCCAGGCGCGACGGCGGCGTTGCCGTTGATGATCGCGCCATTGCCGCCCACGCCCACGCCTTGGACGATGATCGGTTGGGCGTAAAGCTGTTGGGTGTTGAGGTCCAGCGTGCCCCCGGGGCTTCCCTGCGTGCCCCCGTTGATTGTGATGGTGCCGGTAGCGTTGCCCAACGCGTTGGCAGAGCCGAGGATAATTGTACCCTGGTTGATGATTGTCGGGCCAGAGTAGGTGTTAGAGGTGTTGATAGTCAAAGAGCCGGTGCCGCTCTTTGTCAGCGACGTGCCGCCGCTGATACTGCCCGTCCCCGCGAAAATGTAATTGTGGCCGGAGCTGACCGTGATCGTGCCGGGGATCACTGTAGCGGGAGCGATATTCACGGTAAGGTTCGGCGAACTGTCGTCAAAGAGGACTTGGTCGCCGGTCCAGAATTTGGAATCGGCGCCTGTCCAGTTCGTGGTGGTTTTGACATCCCAGGCGTTTGCGCTTCCGTCGCCGTGCCACGTCAGGTTGGCCGCCGAGCCGACTACTTTGAGATCGATGTTCATCGCAGAGTCGTCTTTATAGATGCTGTAGGTTTGCCGCGAGTCGGTGGACGGCGCTGCAAAATTAGAGTCATCTCCGGTGATAGAGGCGTAGTGGATCAACGGGTAGAGAGTGCCGCCGGGACTGCCCTGCAAATAGCCACCGATAATATTGATATTGACGTTGGTGACTCCGGCGGCCACGTTCAGCGGACCGTTTACATTTATCAGGTCGCTGTTGCCCGGGTCATTTGACAGATCCATAGTGATCTTACCGCTGCCGCCGAGCGTGAGACCGACACCGGATCCTCCAATGTTAAGAATGCCAACCGATCCGACGCCGGCGGTAGCGCCCGGAGCGATGTTCGTGGAATAATAGTCAGAAACCGCGCCAAGGATGGTGCCGTTGCCGGCCAGGGTAGTAGTTACGGTGCCGGCGGCCATGGTAATGCCGCCTGTCAAGGAACCGTTGACGATCAAAGTGCCGTCATTGAGATTTACTGTTCCGTTGAAGGTATTATTCGCATTTGCCAGGGTTACGGTGCCCGGCCCCATCTTCGTTAAAATGGCCGCCGAACTCGAGCTGCTGACCACGCCGTTGATGATCATGCCTACGTTGGCGCTTGCGGTAGGGACGTCGCTGCGTATCCCTCCGGTGTTCAGGGTGCCGCCATTATTCGTAATGGTGACTGTGCCGAGAATCGTGTTGTCGGTGGCGGTAGGGGAGGAGATGGCATTGGCATACAAAGTACCGCCATCGAGCGAGATCTTTTTGGCCAGCGGAATAGTCAGACCCTCGAGCTGCAAGGTAGAGTTATATGCCACGGTTATGGTCTTGGCGGGGTCGCCCACGGAGGTGTTTGCTATCAGGGCTAAAATTCCTCCGGGCGTATAAGTGTTGCTATCGCCGATGTGAATGTCGCCCAGGGCGCTATCGGCGGTAAGCCGCACAAAGGAAACCTGGTTGTTGCCCACTTTGGTGATGTTATAGGAATTTCCGTTGGTGTTGATGGTTGCCAACTCCGCTGGAACTCCGCGGATCTCCCAACGGCCGGAATTGGCAATCGGGCCGGAACCGCTATCGGTGGCCTGACCGCCGAAGGTCGTATCGCCTGTCAGGACGACAAAGCGAAGGGCGTTTTGGGCAACAGTGCTGGTGGCCATGTTATTGTTGACAATAGCGCCTGCGCTGTTTACGCCTTGACCCTGGACGGTAACCGTCTCGTCGCCCAGGTTCATGTTGTTGACGTCCAGCGTGGCGCCGTCGGCAATCGTCGTGCCGCCGGCCGTGGTGCCCAAGGCCGTGTTACTGCCGGCCTGCAACGTGCCCGTGGTAATCGTTGTTATGCCGCTGTAGCTGTTGGAGCCGGAAAGGGTAAGAACGCCGGATCCTCTCTGCTCAACGCTGCCGGTCCCGGAGATCGCGTTGGCAACTGTGTGGCTCTCAGTCTGTATGAAAAGCAATTGGCCGTTGTTGGTAATCGCTCCGGTCCCGATAAGGGCGTTGGGTGTTGAGCCGTCGCCGACCTGCAATGTGCCGAGGTTGATTTGGATCGGGCCGGAGAAATCGTTACTGGAACTGAAACCGTTGGCAAGTATCAGCGTGCCGCTCCCGGACTTAGTCAGCCCTGTGGTGCCTGTGATCTTATGCTGACCTGTGATAGTGTAAGTCCTGGCCGAGTCTACGGTGATCGAGCTGGGCGCCACGTCCTGATTCAGGGCGACCGTCTGGTTCATGTAGTCGTCGTTGAAAGTGACGCCGTCGAAGTTATAAAAGATGTCAGGCGCGGCGTTGTTTAGCCAGTTCTGGGTGGTAACCACGTCCCAGTAGTTATTGCCTCCGTCGCCTTTCCACTCCAGTGAAGCGGCCGTGCCGATCAGGCTGTAGGTGACCTGTGTCGTAGGTGCATTGTCGATGGTGAAAAGCCGCCGCGTATTCTGGGGCACGTTCAAGAGGTGAAAACCTCCGCCGCCGCTTTTACCAGCGCAGGTAATCAGGGTATAGGTGCCGCTTGCTATATTATTTATGTTGGGTATGTTGATCTCGGTGGTTCCGGTAAGCGAGAGGGTGCCGCCGAGGGATATCAAGTCGTTCCCGCTCGAGGTGGCCAGGTCGTAATTGATCTGGCCGCCGCCGGTCAGAGTAAGATTGTTCATCGCAAGCGTGCCCACCGAGCCGGTTGCGCTTGTGGCGCCTGGAGAGATGACCGCGCCGGAGGCGTCGGTGACCGTGCCGCCAAACGAGCCTGTGCCGACCAGCGTAGTGCCGGTAGACATGGTAACCCCGCCGAGAAGTGCGCCGGTGTTGATCAGCGTGCCGCCGGTGAGATTTGTCATACCGTTGAAAGTGTTTCCGGAGTTGGTCACGTTTAGCGTGCCCGGTCCGCTCTTGATCAAGGTCCCCCCGCTGCCGCCGTAGTTTTGGATCACGCCGCTGATGTTCAATCGCGCGCTGGAGCTGGAACTATAGCTGCCGGCCTGCGCGCTTCCGGTATCAATTGTGCCCCCGAAACCCCCGGTAGAACCTATGGACACGGTGCCCGAGATCGTATTATCGGTTGGTGCGATGTTTCCTCGGGCGTGGATAAAGGCGTTGCTGCCGCCCGTAAGCACGACGTTCTTGTTAAGGATGATCGACACGTCGTTGAGCCACAACATCGCCCCTCCCGAGGTCCCGTCGACTGTAATCGTGCCGTTCGGGTCGCCCAAAGACGTCGTTCCGTCCAGGCCCAAAATGCCTTGGTTGATATTGAGGTTGAGGAAGCTGGAATTGGTCGTGGTGTTCATCAGCCAAACCATGTTGTTGCCAACCTTGGTCAAGCTGTAAGCCCCTTGCGAGCCAAGGGTCGATGAGCCGAACGGCCCGTGCACCTTCCAAAGGCCTACGTTACCCCCAGGCAAACCGGAATAGGTGCTGTTCGTAGTCGAAGTGCCGCCGATGGTGGCATTACCGGTTAGGATCAGGTTGATTATGTCGTATTGGTTCGAACCCGGCGCGGTGGTGGCGTTGTTGACGATCGCGCCGATGCCCACGCCGCCCACGAGCATGCCCGTGCCTTGAATGTAAACCGCCTTGGGAGTGCCGCCGAGCTGCTGGTCGTTCAAGTCCAACGTGCCGCCGTTGACATATACCGAGGCGGACGAACTGCCCAGCGAGCTGGCATTGCCCAGGATTATTTTGCCCCCGTTGATATGCGTCGCACCCGTGTAGTCGTTGGTAAGACTGATTGTCAGCGTGCCGCTCCCGGTTTTAGTGATTCCGGTGGAACCGCTGATTTTGTCGGTCGAGGCGCTTCCTTTAAGCGTGTAATCATGGTCCGAACTGACCGTTACCGACCCGGGCACCATACCGGCGCCCCCGGAATTGCTGACTGTAATCGTAGTCGTAGCGCCGAGATCGCCAAAGGTAACGTTGTCAAGGTCATAGTACTTGTCGGCGAGCCCGTTGAAGCCGGTGCCGCTGGTCCAATTCCAATTCGAGGTTGTTTTCAGGTCCCAGGTGCCCGTCGTTGTGCCGTTCCAGGTCAGGCCATGGGGGGTGCCGGCTGAAATGCCCCAGAGATCCAACTCGTAGCCGCCTCCCGCGCTGGGGTTAATCTGGGGAAGGTTCGGGTATGTGTTTCGAGTAGTGTCGCTGATCGCATAACCAGGCGTCGATGCGGGCTGGGATGCGAATTTCATCAATGCGTAAGTGCCGGTGGAGAAATTGCCAACCAACGGGGAGACGTTTACCGACAAGGTGCCGCCGTTAAACGCGATCGAGTCCAAATTGATCTGGTCGTTTGTGCCGCTAGTGCTGTCCGAAAGTTCAAAATACATCGTCGCCGATCCCTTCAGCGTCAAATTTCCGGAGGTGAACGTGTTAGCGCCTCCATTGCGCATATCGATCAACCCGCCGGCGGTGATCGTCGTCCCGCCGCTAGCGGTGAGCGAGAAGGTGGTCCTGGGGTAGAATTTGGCCATCGCCAGGGCGCCCAAATCATTGATTGTTCCGCCGCTGATTGTGAAGCTGTCGATCGGATTGTCGACCGTGCCGATGTTGTGCCCTCCCATATTCAGCGTGCTGGTGCCGGACATGCTGATAACCGAATTGCCGCCGCCATCGACGATATTGGCCGCAGTCGAGGAAACCGTGGCGCTGTTTCTTATATTCAACGTTCCCGAGGCGTTGGATGACCCGTTTGTTGCGGTGAAAAACCCCAGCGTTAGGCCGGGGCTCCCGATTATCAGGTTCCCCGTGCCCGACACGCTAATCGTTCCTTGGGAATTATGATTGTTAGTGGCAGTCTGATCGCCGCACAATATGGTCGTGGCGTCGATAGTGCCATTATCGAAATTCAGTGTCCCGGGCACGGCATAGTTGCGGCTGGAACTAGCGGCGGCGGTTTTGCCCAGATAAATCGTATCCACTTTTATGTCCACGTGGCCGCCCGTGAGATCCATCGTTCCGTTGGCTCGATTACTGACATCTCCGGCGTCGGAAAGGTCTCCGATTGAGATTGTGGACACGCGGCTATCGTCGGTGCCGGTCTGGCCCCGCATCACCAGGGTTGGGGCCGTGCTGCCGCCGAGGAAGGCGGGGTTGAAAGACATGGTGCCATATTGCCGCTGGCCGCCCACAACCACGTTCTGCACGTTTATCACGTTGGTTTGACCGAGATACAGCGAGGAAGTATGCGAATTGACGTCGTTGCCCGCATAGCCGATCACCAAGCCGGCATTGACGTTGTTCGAACTCACGCCGGTCGTGTTGTTCAGCGTAATCGTGTTCGATTGCGCCAGGTACATAACGCCCAGGGGCCGGCTGCTTGTGCCGCCCTGGCTATAGCCGATAAGGATTTGATCGACATTGGCATTGAACGAGGATAGGCCGGTGAGATCCAACTCCCCGACGCGCGTCCCGTCGCTGCCAGAATTCGCAGTTACAATTATGTCGCCGTTGGTATTGCCGCCGAGGGAATTAGATAGGTCCAGCGTGCCGCCGCCCTTGATAACGGTGTCGTCAATGACGCTCGTGTTGCCGGCCGTGGCGTATGCGTAGAGCGTAATATTGCCGTTGGCCCAGCTCGGACTAGAGGCGGCGCTGTAACCGGCAACCTTCAGCGTGCCGTCGATCTGGGTAGTGTGGTAAACCGTCGCGGAAGTCCCTGTTTGGCTGTAAGCCAGGCTCTCGACTGTGGTGATGCCCGAACCTACCTCGTTGGTGACGTTGGTGTTGGTAACCGCGGTAGCGCTTGTGAAACTCACGTCGCTGGTCGAGTCCGGCGGGGTAGGCGTGCTCGACCAGTTGGTGCCGGTAGACCATAGACCGCCGAGGGGGCCGGTCCAAGTCACTGCCGCCCCGGGGGCGGAGCAAACCAGCGCCAAAATAATCGCCGCCGGAAGCATAATCCGCATCGCTCGTACTATAAATTTGCTGTCAAAGGCAAATATCTGACGATCATGACTGGTTCGTTTGGTCGGACTCATGAGGTAACTCCTGTAAAAAGATATACATCAAAAAATGCGTTTTAAAACTGTTCGAAAAAAATGTCAAAGACTTGTTTGGCAACGAATATTACTTTTTATGGAAACAAGGCATTAGCCCGCGGTTTCCATAAAGCCAGCCGGCAAGATCGATATGAAGCTGACGGCTTGCAATTTTCCACCAAGCGCCGGTGCGCAGGACAAAATTGACCGCCGGCTATTATGCCGTTGTCCAAACAACCGGCGCAGCCAACGGCTTATGACCGTTGGCGCACTCATATAGTTTTTCAACCTCGCCGCCACTCCCACAGAATAAAAAACCAAGACCGAGCCGCAATAACAACCGTTATCCCTCCGGGAAAAGGTTACCGACCGCTATCTGGCCCTAATTTCTCAGATTAGTTACATTCCAGAGGAAATGGAGCTAAAACTTGCATCATGAAAAAATAAATCCTAAGTTGTAATACTGATACATACCCAAATCGTTCAGCACCCAAGCAATAATTGTCGCGCAACAATTGCCGCAACAACCGGCCTGTTTTAGTGCCGACGGTTGAACGCAACTATAAACTCCAGTTTTTAGAATGCCCCAAACAACCGTTCATTTTAATTGCTATTACAGAAAACGCAATGCTTTATTTTGAAAAAGTATATGTCTATTTATGGCTCCAAATGTATATTTATGTCTTCACCCCCCCCCGGTTTCAGGTGGCTCGGCATTCATAGAAACAGAAATGTATTGTAAATAAAAGGTCTGGCACCTAACCGAGTTAGGATAATCCCCAAAAAATCTAAAACTGCTTCGAACACCTTTTTGCTAGCGGATACTATGCGCGGCATGGCATGCGCAAAAAAGACCGATTCCATGTGCAATTACTTGATTTTTAATGCACAGCACGGCAACCGATTCGGCCGACAAAGCGTATATAAAACCCCTTGGCTGCACTGCGGAACTGATGGGTAACCGGTGATACTTTTGAGGGGTTTTCCAGGGTGTTTTCATCGGTCGGTTTTCCCGGACTGAGCACGATTGCCGTGCCTGTAGGCCGGACTTTATCCACTCCGGCAATGCGGATATCGGTTTCCTGCTCGACAAAGGCCGTATTGACGACCTTCAGAATCACCTCATCGGCCCATTTGTTTAAACCGGCTAAGGCACAAATCAACTAGGTT
The DNA here is from genome assembly GCA_049516935.1 of Thermoguttaceae bacterium. Taxonomy (GTDB): domain Bacteria; phylum Planctomycetota; class Planctomycetia; order Pirellulales; family Thermoguttaceae; genus JBEKIK01. Next base: position 11,114 of record JBEKSO010000001.1, on the reverse strand, counting down.
ACAGGGTACTTGACATCGTGCATCAGCCAATATGCAAACGGCTGAAATGGCACTTAATTGCGATGTGCAATTTAAAGAACTATAATGACTTTCGCGATGTATAATCTCGCTCCAAACAGAGACAAATAGCCGCGGCTTTACGCATTAACATTTAACATTCCGCTGATCCTTGTCCCCACGCCGGAGCGTGGAAACGCGTAATTAATGGGATCTACAATCGTTTAACGGCATAAGATGACTGAGAAGGGAAATCTTATGAAAGCAATTTCGCGAAAATCGCTTGTGGCAATGTCGGCACTAATGCTTTTCTATGCTTGCTCCCCGGGGAAAGCAGCGGAACAAGATGTCGCAAAAGAGAACACCGCGCAGGCGGCGGAGGATTACACCATCAAGCCCGTCCCCTTTACCGCCGTCCGCCTAAGCGACGTTTTTTGGGCCCCGCGCATCGAGATCAACCGCACCGTGACGATCCCCTTCGCCTTCGAGCAGTGCGAGAAATCCGGGCGGATGGACAACTTCGATCGCGCGGCCGCCGCCTTGCGGGGTGAGGAATTAACGAATAAAAAACCGCCCGGGTATCCCTTCGACGATACCGACCCTTACAAAGTGCTGGAAGGGGCTTCTTATGCCCTGGCCGTCAAGCCCGATCCCAAAATGAAGGCCTACCTGGACGAGTTGATCGCCAAGATCGCCGCCGCTCAAGAGCCCGACGGGTATCTTTACACCGCCCGCACGATCAACCCCCAGCGCCCGCACGATTGGGCGGGTCCCAAGCGCTGGCTGGGCGACCCGGTGCAAAGCCACGAACTTTACAACGCGGGCCACCTGTTCGAGGCGGCAGCCGCGCATTACCAGGCCACGGGCCAACGGAATCTCTTGGACATCGCCGTCCGTGAGGCCGATCTGCTCTGCGATACCTTCGGCCCGGACAAGCTGCACATCTGGCCCGGACACGAGATCGTGGAAATGGGGCTGGTCAAGCTCTATCGCGCCACCGGCCAACGGCGTTACCTCGATCTGGCCAAATTCTTCCTTGACGTACGCGGCCCAGGCGGCGATGATTATCACCAGTCCCACATCAAGCCGGTCGATCAGACCCAGGCCGTGGGCCATGCCGTGCGGGCCGCATATCTGTACAGCGGAATGGCCGACGTCGCCGCCATGACCGGCGACCAGCGCTACCTGCACGCCATCGACGCCATCTGGGAAAACGTGGTGGGCAGAAAGCTCTACATTACCGGCGGCATCGGGGCCTTGGGCGCCGGCGAGGCCTTCGGCGCCGACTACCAGTTGCCAAACCTCTCCGCCTACTGCGAAACCTGCGCGGCCGTGGCCAACGATTACTGGAATCTGCGGCTCTTCCTCCTGCACGGCGACGCCAAGTACGTCGACGTCATGGAACGCACCCTGTATAACGGCCTGATTTCCGGCGTTTCGCTGGACGGCAAACTGTTTTTCTACCCCAACCCCTTGGAATCGGACGGCCGGCACCAACGCAGCCCGTGGTTCGGCTGCGCCTGTTGCCCGGGCAACATTACGCGATTCATGGCCTCGGTGCCGGGCTACGTTTATGCCCAACAGGGCGACGTTATTTACGTCAATCTTTATGCCGGCGGTACGGCCGACGTGAAGATGGACGACGGGCGCACGATCAAGATTACCCAGGAGACCCGTTATCCCTGGGACGGGGCGGTAAAGATCAAACTCGAGCCGGATAAGCCCGGCGAGTTTACCGTAAACGTGCGTATTCCAGGCTGGGCCTGCGATGAAGCCGTACCCGGCGACCTGTACAAGTTCATGGACAAGGCAAACCAGCCCGTCACGATAAAAGTAAACGGCGATAACGTGCCGATCGCACTCGGCAAGGGCTATGCGGGTCTAAAGCGCGCATGGAATAGCGGCGACCTGATCGAGCTCAACCTGCCCATGCCCGTGCGCCGGATATTGGCCAACGACAAGGTGGCCGACGACGCGGGCAAAGTCGCTTTACAGCGCGGCCCCCTGGTGTATTGCATCGAATGGCCGGACGTGAAAGACGGCCGTGTGCTCAACCTCCTCCTGCCCGACGATACGGCCATATCGACTGAGTTTCGCGCGGACCTGCTCCACGGGGTGGAAATCTTAAAAGGCGAGGCCCTGAGCCTGCGCTGGACCGAGGGGCACAAAATCGAAAAGGAGAAGGTCGAGTTCACCGCCATTCCCTATTATGCCTGGGCGAATCGCGGGCCGGGCCAAATGGCCGTGTGGCTGCCCCGGGTCGAGTCTGCCGCCCAGCCCTTGCCATATCCAACCATCGCATCCACAAGCAAGGCCACGGCGTCGGGCCGCAACGTGGACGTAATGGCCCTCAACGATCAGTACGAGCCACAATCCTCCGGCGACCATTCCAATCGCTATCTGCATTGGTGGCCGAGCAAAGGCGCCAAGCAGTGGGTGCAATACGACTTTGCCAAACCTACGCAGGTCTCGGCCGTCGAGGTCTATTGGTTCGACGACACCGGGGTGGGCCAGTGCCGCCTGCCGAAATCATGGCAATTGTTCTACCGCGAAAAAGAGCAGTGGAAGCCGGTCGCCAATCCCAGCGAGTACGGCTGCCTGCCCGACCGCTATAACCGCACGACTTTCGACCCCGTGGAAACCGACGCCCTGCGCCTGGAAGTCCAGCTTCCGCAGAATTTTTCCTCGGGAATTCATGAGTGGCGAGTGGAATAAACCGGCCGCTTGATTACATATCGTGCCACGCCGCACCTGCACGACTTACTTGGGAAAATCCGGGTTTGGATTGGTCGGGCTTTTGAGACTATTGAGATAAGCCCGGTCGTTTCTGCAAGAAGTCCTTTCAAATAGTCTTTTATCAACATTTGTTCCATCATATACAATATCGTAAGATACGGAGCTGACAGAGCCATCGCACATTACCATATTAAAAGTGGAACGGTGTGCGCTGCCAAAGGGAGTTGCCTTTTGATAGGCGTACCCCCTTCGATCTCTTGCCGGCGCCTGATCCGTCCACCCGCACAAATCGAAATCATCCCCACCCATTATAGGCGAGTCATCGGAGCCGTCTTTACCGCTGTAGTAGGTATCAGGGTCCATGAATTTTTCGCCGGCTAGATAGGTATGCGCGGTCCCGTCGACAACATCTTTAATTGTGACATAACTTCTTTCGTAGCAAATGCCATACATTTTAGCATCGATGTTTATCCATGTAGCATACCATGATAAAGGCTTACCTGAAGAATCTAATGGATTTAAGCCTTCATTCCAACTAAGCGGACCTTTAAACCATTGCATAGTGGCATCAGTAACAGGACCTCTTGGACCGGCGTTGCATTTATAGTCGGAATGAAATAATGAGTCCACCCCCGGGGTGAATGGGGCACAATTAACTATGCCAGTAAGTGATTGCTGATAAACATCAATTGCAGGATTAAGCACGGGCGGGCGACGGCTGGGACAACTAAATTCGGGTATGGGTATGCTATTCTCTTGTTTTGCCCCATTCATTGCAGCCGCACCTTGTGGAACGCCCTTGGACATGTCATGGATGCTTTTATATTCCATGAACGGAAGAATATTGTAAAAGAACCCGCCCGGTTGCTTGCGTCCGTAACCCAGATCCGCATCGCCCACCCACCAACATCCCCAGCCGCCGGTGGGAAAATTCTTCTGCTCGTTTACATGGGTTTGCACCGCCATGCCGATCTGCCTGAGGTGGTTGATGCACTCCGAGTTGCGGGCCGCCTCGCGCGCGCTTTGGATGGCCGGCAACAGCAACGAGATCAAGATCCCGATAATCGCGATGACTACCAACAATTCCACAAGCGTGAAAGCCGGGCAGCGCCGGTCCTTGAACCGGCGGGACGAAGTCCCAAGAGTATTTCGCACGGCTTGACGATTCCCGTTCCTTTTCTTGCGGCAAAGCCGCCCAGGTTCGAGAGCCTGGGCTGCCAGCTGCTGGGAATTTGTGAAAAGTTTCATGGAAATATTCGCTCTTTCTTCCTTAATAATGTACATGCTTCCCTGAATGTACAGACTTCCGTAAACAACATGACTTACGGCCAAATGATCATCGAACGACGTGCATTCGGCGGTAAGAGGTCGATTTGCATTAACTACTTCAGGTTATAACCTGTAACTCAAAAGAATCTAAAATTGGCAACAATTCCACACCACGGTGATATCAGCATTAAATTATCGCTGCGGTGAACTGATTTAATGCTTATCCACAAACTCCCCTCTCCCGATAGTTGCGCAGTACACGAAAAGGGCTGGGGTTGCGGCCGAATCGCCGATAGTTATAGCTTTTTAACTCGTATCTAACATCTGAGTCTACATTTTTGGATAGGCTCTTAACAAACATCGGCCGCATTATGAACGAGTTTTTTACCGGCGACGAACGAAAAAAATATTTTATGCCAATATCAACTTAAACAATAATCCACCACGTGTTTACGCTACGCGAAAACACGCTGGTTATTGATAACGGACGCGCTGAATTAAATTAGAACGCGTATTATTCGGCGCTTAGCCTCTCATTCATAAGATCATATCCCAAAGAGGGGCACTAGTCGATAGAATATTGCGCAATAATAATTCAATAAAGCGCAACATCTATTTATTTAAGCCGAGGCCGCGAATTAAAATTAAAAACATAATAAGCGGCAAAGGGGGCAGTCCCATTTTCGTTGAAGCGAAAATCAGGACAGTCGCCATTCAACAATCAATAAAAGACGGGTAAAAACATGAGCGGAGTGCCTAAAGTCGCCTTATTGATCGAAACATCCCGAGAATACGGGCGCGGAGTGTTGCGGGGAATAGTGCGTTATGCGCGGCTTCACGGACCGTGGGCGTTTTACATTACGCCCGGCGATTTTGAGCAGGCCTTGCCCAAAATGGAGCAATGGGGCGGGACGGGCATTATCGCCCGCATTGCAAACGCGAAAGTCAGCAATGCCATTCTAGCCAGCGGATTGCCCCTGGTGGCCATGGACCTCTCCGAAAAACAACTGGCGGCAAACAGTCCCTTGTCGAAAGTCTGCGAGATAATCTCCGACTCTTATCATGCCGCTCAATTGGCGGCGAACCATTTGTTGGAAAGGGGATTTCCCCACTACGCCTTTGTCGGCATCGCCGGCAAGGTTTGGTCGGTGCGACGGCGCAATAGCTTTGTCAAACACATTCAGCAAGCCGGTTATAATCCGCACATTTACGATCCGCCAAAAAGGAAGCACGACCGGGAATGGGGGCGGGAACAAAAATTCATGGCCGATTGGCTGCGCAGCCTGCCGAAACCGATCGGGCTGATGGCCTGCAACGACGACCGGGGCAGGGACGTGCTCGAGGCCTGCCGGGCCGCCAAGGTCGGCGTGCCCGAAGAAGTCGCCGTCATCGGCGTGGACAACGACTCGCTCTTGTGCGAATTGGCCAATCCGCCCCTGTCCAGCGTGGCCCTGAACGCCGAACACGGCGGTTTCGAGGCGGCGGCCTTGCTCGATCGGTTGATGTCCGGCCGGGCAACAGGACAGGAGCGGATCGTGGTCGAACCCCTGCAAGTAGTCACCCGCAGATCCACGGACATAGTGGCCCTGGAAGACGTTGAGGTGGCGCATGCCCTGCAATTCATCCACGAGAATGCCGGCCGGCCCATCCAGGTAAAGGAGATCGTCGACACCTTGGGCGTCTCGCGGCGAACCTTGGAAATCCGCTTCCGTCGCGCCATCGGCAAATCGATGAACGAAAAAATTCAACAAGCCCACCTGGAACGGGCAAAAAGACTGTTGCTGGAAACCGACCTGTCCTTGCCCAAAGTAGCCAAGGCGGCGGGCTACAACAGCCCAAGCTATATGGCTGTCGTCTTTCACAAGGCATTCGCCATGACCCCGGCCAGATTCCGCAATCATGTCCGCAATCGATGATGGTTATTGCTCACGGTTTTTCTGATATAATGTGGCAGGCACACTCCATGTGACGTCCGCGCGCTGGAAAAGTTGCCAAAAAAACGCCAAAACGGCAGGCGGAGTGTGCCTGCCACATTCCGGATCATGAACAGTTGACGACCATCGAGTATGCTCTCATGAAACTGGCCGTTGCATTTCGAATCGGTTTTGCGGCGCTGCTGCTTGCGGCAATCGTTGCGACCCTGTTTTTTTTGCCGGTCCAACGGGACATCGAATGGGTTCTGGAATGGATCCGGGCTCTGGGGCCTTGGGGACTTGTCTTGTTCGTCGCTTTTTATGTGATTGTCTGCCTGCTTTTTCTGCCCGGATCGGCGTTGACTTTGGCCGGCGGGTTCATGTTCGGGACGGCAAAGGGAATCGCAGCGGCATCCCTGGGCGCGACCTTGGGGGCCGCGGCCGCGTTTCTTATCAGCCGCGCAATCGGCAGGCAGTGGCTCGAACGCCGCTTGATGACCCATCCCCGCTTTTTTGCCGTCGACCGTGCAATTGGGCGGGAAGGATTCAAAATCGTGCTTTTAACTCGGCTTTGCTCCTTATTTCCTTACGATCTGATGAGTTACGTGTTCGGGCTGACCAAAGTTTCCTTGCATAGATATGTTGTGGCAACCTGGCTTGGCAGGCTCCCGGAAATCGTGGTCTGGGCTTACCTCGGTTCCAACGCCAAGAATCTTTCCGACCTGGTCGCCGGCAAAATCGACGCCGGAATCGGAAAGCAAATCCTCTTATGCTTGGGGCTGGCGTCGATGCTTGCAGTGGCCGTTATTTTGGCGGAAATCGCCCGCAGAGCTCTACACGAGGCAGTCAACGCCCCGCACGAAAAAGAGTGAACAAACCGGGACAATAAATGTTTACATGGAAACCCGCGACCAGCGGTCGTGCAAAAGCGGAAAAGTAATTAAGAGCCTATCCCAAAAATCCCCTCTCCCTTTGGGAGAGGGTTAGGGTGAGGGTTTAATCGCCGTGAATTCGTAGTTCTAATCTCTTGCTGTGATTGAAGTTTGATGTTTTGGGATAGGCTCTAAATGTAAAGCCGCGACCAGTGGTCGCGCAAAAGCGGAAAAGTAATTATTTACAAAGCCGCATCCGACCATGCTGCGCGTGGCGCCCTGTCGGCGCCCGATGGCGACCGTTGGCGCCCGTCACGGGATTACAAAGGCTTTCGTTGCAGGACCAGGTAGCCCACGGGTATGAGCAGACGGGTTAAGAGCATGTTCGCAAACAACCCGCCGATGACCGCTATTGCCAAGGGTTGCTGCATTTGCGCGCCTGGGCCGAGGCCCAATGCCAAGGGCGCCAATCCGAAAATTGTGCACAAACTGGTCATGAGAATGGGGCGGAATCGCCTTCGCCCGGCGTGGATCAAGGCTTCGTTAAGGGTCTGGCCTTCTTTGCGCAACTGGCCGATGTACTCGATCAGTATGATGCCGTTTTTAACGTCCAGGCCGATCAGCAGGATCGCCCCCATGAACGAGGAGACGTTAAGCGGCGTTCCGGTGATCCACAGGGCGAATATCGCGCTGGCCAGCGATACGGGCTGGGTAAGAAATATCAAAAGCGGCAAAGTCAGGCTGCGAAACTGAAAACCCAGGAGCAAAAACACGATCGCGGCGGCCACAACCAGCACGGTAAATAGGCTGGCGAATGATTCTTGCTGCGAGCGGTAATTGCCGGCCAGTTCCCAACGATAGCCGTAGGGGAATTTGATTTTGGGCAATTCCCGCTGCAATTCGTTGTTTACTCGGCCCAAGTCCCAAGTGCCCAACGCGGCCGAGACCGTGATTACCGGTTGTTGATTTTCCCGCCACAGTTCGTTGGGGCTGCGCACTAGCTGGATCGTGGCAAGTTGGGCCAGGATTACATAATTATTGCCCTGCGCCGATGATGCGGCCGCTGCCGCCGATGACGCATCGGATGCGGCCGGCGCGGCGGCCAGGCTGATCGGCAGGCGCGCCAGGCGGTCGAGATCGTATCGCACGGAGTCGGGATAGCGGACGCGAATGTTCATCAAACGATCCTGCTGCGGCAGCGTGCTTGCCACTTGACCATATAGGGCCGCATTGAGTTGCGTTTCGACCTCTTGGGCCGACAATCCCACGCGGGCGGTTTGAATGCTGTCGGGCCGGATCACTATGTCGGGATTGCCCAGCAGCACGTTGGTATTCACGTCGGCGACTTTTTTCTCCTGCTCCCATTGTTCTAGAATCTTGCCGACCTGCTCGGCCAGGTCGCGCACGATGGCCAGGTCCGGGCCGAAGTCCTTGACTTCGACCGGGCTTTTCACCCCGCTTAAGTCGTTGATTTGATCTTGCACCAGGGGCACGAAGTCCACGGTGGCCAAATCGGGCACTTCCCGGGCGAGTTGCTCGCGAAAGACGTCGAATAATTCCTCCATTGTGCGGCGCTGGCCCGGCGGCTTAAGACTGACAAGTATGTCGCCGCGAAAGGACTCGGTGGCAAAAAAACCCAATTCCGCCCCGGTCCGCCGCAGGTATCCGGCCACGTCAGGGGTGTTTCGCAGGATGGTTTCCACACGCTTAAGAACCTTGTCGGTTTGGGCCAGCGACGTGCCCACCGGCATCCAATAGTCGAGCACGAAGGCCCCCTCATCCATGGCTGGCATGAAGCCCGTCTGGACGTGATCGAACAGCCACCAACCCGGCAATACGGCCATAAGGGCCAGGGCGATCGTCCAGCGCGGGAATCTCAGCCCGATCCTCAGCAGGAACTCATAGCCGTTGACCAATTTGTCGTAGATCGGTCCGGTCGTGGGCATTCGCCGGCGGGTTAAATATCGCGCCGCCAAAACTGGCACCAGGGTTAGGCTTACGACCATCGATACCAACAAAGCGATCGACAGTGCGATGCTCAAGGATTGGAAGAACTGCCCGATCACTCCGCGCACAAACGCCAGGGGCACGAACACCAGGATGGTGGTCAAAGTCGAGCCGATAACCGCGCCGCTGATCTCGCGGCTTGCCCGGGCAATGGCCACGTCGCCGGTTTGGCCTTCGGCCAGGTGCCGGGCGATGTTTTCCACGACCACCACCGAATCGTCGATAATCAGGCCGATGGCCACGGCCAGCCCGCCCAGCGACATCAGGTTGAGCGTGTCGCCGGTCAATCTTAAAAAAAGGAAACTAATGATCAAACTCAGCGGGATGGACAAGGAGGCGAGCAAAGTAGCCCGGGGACTCTTGAGAAACATGAGCAGAATAAGCACGCTGAACATGCCGCCGATGAGTATTGCGTCGCGGACGTTGTCGATTGCCGTGCGCACCAGCAATCCTTGGTCGTAAACCGGCACGATTTCCACGCCGGGAGGGGCCGACTTGCGGGCGTCTTCAAGTACCTGCTGCAAATCGCGGGAAATAGTAAGCGCGTTGCCGCCCAGGCGGCGGAACACGGTTATGGCCACCGACTGCCTGCCGTTGGAACTGACGGCAACCGTGCGGTCGGCATGTGAAATGCTGACCCGCCCCAGGTCGCGGATGCGGATCGCCTGGCCGTTTTTTTGGGCTATCACGCGGTCTTTCAAGTCCAGCGGATCGAGGGTTTGCGTGTTGGCCAGCACCTGGTATTGCAGCGTGCCGCGATCCAGCCGGCCCACGGCCTTCATGCGGTGTTCCTTGCCCAGCCGGTCGGCCACGTCGGCTATGGATAGTCCGGCGGCGGCCAATCGCTCGGGCTCGACTTCCACCAGAATTTCACGAATATCGCCGCCCAGGACAGTCACGTAGGATACGTCGTCGATGCGGCTGATCCGCGGCCGCAGATCGTAAAAGGCGTAATCATACAACGTGGCAGGGTCCCGGCCTCCGGTTACCACGAAGGAAATAATGGGAAATACCGAGGGTGTTTGCCGCTCGACAATAGTACTGGTGCCGGGCGGAAGCTGCGATTCCACGTCGGCCATCCGTGCGCGTACGTCGTTGGTGGCCTGAACCATGTCGGTGCCGGGCACAAAGTCGATTTCAATTTCCGCCGCTCCCCGAACCGATTTCGAGCGCACGCGATTTACCCCCAGCACCACGTTTACCGCTTCCTCGATCGGCCGGGTAACGGCGATTTCCACGTCTTTTACCGCCAGGCCGGGGCTTTGCACGATCACCACGATCCGCGGAAAGGCCACTTCCGGATAAATGCCGCTGGGCATGTGCAGCATGGCGAAAACTCCGGCCACGGTCAGTGCGATCGTGCTCAGCAGAATCAGGCCGAAAAAAGGCCTGCTCAGTGTGAGCAGATTCCCTCCGCCTATCCCCTCTCCCTTTGGGAGAGGGTTAGGGTGAGGGCCATTGGACAAGAGGCAGGGGGTAGGGGACTCTTGAGCCGGATGAGCCTGCCGATCGTGTGATGGATTCTCGCTCATGGCGCGGGTGCGGCTCCGTCGTGGGGCTCGGTTTTGTTTTGATCGCCGGCTTTAGATGCGGTTTCCAGCGAGACCTTCGTGCCTTCCGGCATGTTGTAGCCGCCTTCGACGATCACCGCTTCGCCCGGCTTAAGATCAGTGTCCTGGATTTCGACCCATTGTTTGTTCCTCATGCCCAAACGGGGATGCAGCACGACTGTTTTCGCGTCGCGGACCACGCTTAGTTGCGGTCCCGCGCCAAGGTCGTCGACCGCTTCGACGGGAACGGCCAGGGCGTCGGTTTTTTCTCGTACGGCAACGGCCGCCGTTACGGTTTGCCCCAGAGCGAAACGCGACTTGGGATTATCGATCGACACGCGGATGGGCAGGCTGCCGGTTTGCGGGTCGACTACATGGCCGACAAAGCTCACCTTGCCGGAAACCGCCTCGAGTTCGGAACTTTCATTTTGCCGCTGCGGCGAATCGCCCGAATAGACCTCGGCTTGCTGGCCGATATGGATGTTTGCGGCGTCGAAGGCCGGAAGCCAGACCAGGACGTTGAGCTGCCGCGTGTCGACCACCTCGCCGATGGGCGTGCCCACCGCAAGGGTCTGGCCTAATTTGCAGGCGATGCGATCCACCACGCCGTCGATCGGCGAGCGCAACGTGAGCAGGTCGCGCTGCGATCGGGCAAGCGCGACTCCGGCCTCGGCTGAATTGATATGGGCGTTGGCCTCGTCGACTGCTTCCGCGCGCGGACCTAGAAGCAAGACTTCCAGTTGATTTTCCGCTTTTTGCGGGGCGATTTT